>NZ_JBHMCY010000017.1:0-115778 GCF_042430725.1 Streptomyces cinereospinus
CGCGCCGGAGCCGCCGGCGTCGGGCGCCCCGCCGCCGTGCGTCCGGCGGCGGCCGGGCGCGGCGGCGTCCCGCTCGTACAGCCCGGCGCCCGCGCGCCCGGCTGGCCGTCACTCTCGGGCCGGAGGACGCCGTGATCCCGGAACCGCCCGATGAGGCCGCCCGGAAGACGCGGGGTGGCCCCGATGGCGGTCCAGCGGCCGGCCGGCGGGCCCCTGGCGTGCGCGGACGCGCGCCGGACGGGCGGTAAGGTGCCGGGCGGCACGGTCCGCCGCGGGTGGCGCTCTCTGGTCGGCTTCCTCACCCCGGCCGCGGCCGGCGCCGACGTGGCCGCGGCGGGAGAGGTGCGAGCGTGAGGCTGACGATGCTGGGCGGCGGCGGATTCCGGGTGCCGCTGGTGTACGGGGCGCTCCTCGGGGATCACGCCGAGGGCGGGGTCACCCATGTCGTGCTGCACGACCTGGACGCCGGCCGGCTGGACGCCGTCACCCGTGTCCTGGCCGAACAGGCCGCCGGGGTCCCCGGCGCGCCCGAGGTGACCGCCACCACCGACCTCGACGAGGCGCTGCGCGGCGCCGACTTCGTGTTCTCCGCGATCCGGGTCGGCGGCCTCCAGGGGCGCGCCGACGACGAGCGGGTGGCGCTCGCCGAGGGAGTCCTCGGCCAGGAGACGGTCGGCGCGGGCGGCATCGCCTACGGCCTGCGGACCGTGCCGGTGGCGGTCGACATCGCCCGGCGCGTGGCCCGCCTGGCGCCCGACGCCTGGGTCATCAACTTCACCAACCCGGCCGGACTGGTCACCGAGGCGATGTCCCGCCACCTCGGCGACCGTGTCATCGGCATCTGCGACTCGCCGGTCGGCCTGGGCCGCCGGATCGCCCGCGTGCTCGGCGTGCGCGACCCGGCACGGGCGTGGATCGACTACGTCGGCCTCAACCACCTCGGCTGGGTGCGCGGCCTGCGCGTCGCCGGCCGGGACGAGTTGCCGCGCCTCCTCGCCGACCCCGGTCTGCTCGGCTCCTTCGAGGAGGGCAGGCTGTTCGGCGCCGACTGGCTGCGGTCGCTGGGCGCGATCCCCAACGAGTACCTGCACTACTACTACTTCAACCGGGAGACGGTCCGCGCCTACCAGGAGGCCAAGCTCACGCGGGGCGCCTTCCTGCGCGACCAGCAGGCCCGGTTCTACGCGCGGGCGCGCACCCCGGGCGCCTCCGCGCTGCGGGCCTGGGAGGCGACCCGCGCCGAGCGCGAGGCCACCTACATGGCGGAGAACCGGGAGACGGCGGGCGCGGGCGAGCGCGCGGCCGACGACCTCTCCGGCGGTTACGAGAAGGTGGCGCTGGCGCTGATGCGGGCCGTCGCGCGGGACGAGCGCACCACGCTGATCCTCAACGTCCGCAACCGCGGCACGCTGACGGTGCTCGACGCCGACGCGGTGATCGAGGTGCCCTGCCTGGTCGACGCCAACGGCGCGCACCCGGTGGCCGTGGACCCGCTGCCGGGCCACGCAACCGGCCTGGTCTGCGCGGTGAAGGCGGTCGAGCGGGAGGTGCTGGCGGCCGCCGAGTCGGGCTCGCGGTCGACGGCCGTGCAGGCCTTCGCGCTGCATCCGCTGGTCGACTCGGTCTCCGTGGCCCGGCGGCTCGTCGACGGGTACACGGCCGTCCACCCCGGCCTGGCGTACCTCGGGTAGCGCCGGCGGAACGGCGGCCCCCGCGCATCCGGTCCTCCAACTCGTAGGAAGTTTTAAGGAAGGGGCGAAGCGCCAGGTCACCGGCGGTAAGCAGCCATCTGTGACCCCTGTGCTTCGCTCTTTGGACATCTGCAGTTCGCCTGTTGCCCGTGACATTCGGAGGCACGGCGCAACAGAGAGGTGTCACGGTGCAAGACCCGCGTAAGTCTTCGATCGGCAAGGGGCTGAGGCGTCGAGGGAGGCTGATGATGCAGGCGGTGAGTCCGCCCCGCCGCGTCCTGAACGCCATCCCCGCACCCCGGACCGCCACGCCGGAGACGCCGGCCTACACCGCTCCGCGCGCCCCGCGGCTGGTGGACTCGCCGGTCTTCGTGCTCTCCTCGGTGCGCTCCGGCTCGACCCTGCTGCGGGTCCTGCTCAACAGCCACAGCCGCGTCCGGGCCCCGCACGAGATGCACCTGCGCACGGTGCACGTCCAGCTCACCCGCAGCTTCACGCCGGCCGCCATGCAGGAGCTCCAGCTCGACCGGCAGGAGCTGGAGCACGTCCTGTGGGACCGCATCCTGCACCTGGAACTGACCCGCAGCGGCAAGGACGTCATCGTCGACAAGACGCCGCCCAACACCCTGATCTGGCCCCGGCTCCAGCGATGTTGGCCCAACGCCCGCTACATCCTCCTGCTCCGCCACCCGGGCGCGATCATCGCCTCCCTGACGGACCGCCGCCAGGACCCCGACGTCGGGGCCATCCACCGGGAGGTGCTGGCGTACGCCGAGAAGCTCGACGAGGCGCGCCGCAGCCTCGACGCGCACGTGATCACGTACGAGGAACTCACCGCCGAGCCGGAGCGGACGACGCGCGGCGTGTGCGCGTACCTCGGGGTCGAGTGGGAGAGCGGCATGCTCGACTACGGCAGCCGCGACCACGGCACGTTCCGCCCGCAGCTCGGTGACTGGAGCAGCACCATCAAGTCGGGCCGCATCCAGCCCGCCCGCGCGGCCGACCCGTCCGCCGAACTCCCGCCGCGGCTGGCGCAGTTGGCGAGGGACTGGGGGTACCCGGCCTAACCCGCCGCGCACCACGGCGCCCGGCGGGAGAAGCGGGGCGCGGGGCGACGAGCCCCGCCCTCGTGTCCCCTCCGGGCGCGCCATGGCCGGACAGGCTCTAGAGCGGCAGGACCTCCGCCGCGGACGCGGCCTGCGCGTGCGCGGGGACGGCCGGCCGCACCGGTGCCGCCGCCTCCTGTTCCGTCCGCCGCGCGGATACGGACACCGGCCGCAGCGGCCGCGGGCCGGACACCACCGTGTAGTCCTGCCCGAGGAACGGCGGCACGATCTGCCCGGGGTCGTCGCCGAGAGCCAGCCGCACGGCGGCCCACGGCGCGTTGACCCCGCACAGCGACAACTGGTGCAGCCCCCCGGCGGGACGCGCGTTGACGTCCATCAGGACCGGCCGCTCACCGAACATCCGGAACTGGATGTTGGACAGGTGATGCAGCCCGAACCCCTCGGCGATCCGCCGCGCCGGCTCCAGGAACTGCTCGTGCAGCGTGAAACCGCGGCGCCGCCCGTGCTTCGTCCGCCCGACCGCCAGCCGGACCAGGTTGTCGCGCCCGGTGAGACAGTCGACGGACACCTCCGGCTGCTCCAGCCGCGGCATCACCAGCCAGTCCACTGGTTCCTCGGCCTCCCGCAGCGCCCGCAGCACCAGGTCGAGCTGCACGTACGGCGTGGGGAAGCCGTCGAGGTGCAGCAGCGAGAAGGGGGCGCGCGTGATCACCCGGAAGCCGACCCCGCCCGCCCCGGACGCCGGCTTGAAGCAGGCCTTGTGCCCGCCCGCCTCCAACTCCTCCACGGCGGCCAGCAGTTCGCCGGCGCCGCGCACCCGCCACCACGGGGGGACCGGCACGCCGATCGCCTGCACCGCCTCGTAAGCGATCACCTTGTCCTGGAAGACGGCCACGGCCTGCGGCGGCGGCGCCAGCAGCGCCGTGCCGACCGCCTCGAACTCGGCGCGGTGCGCCACGATCGCCGCCTGGTGCAGACGCGGCACGAACACGTCGATCGAGCGCCGCGCGCACAGGTCCAGCGCGAACTCCACGTATGCGGCGGGGGACAGTCCCTCGGGCTCCAGGTCGGCGGTGTCGGCGGCGGCCAGGACGGGGGAGTCGGGGTCGCCGTGGGTGGCATGGATCTCGACGGCCCGGTCGCTGGGATTTCTCCGCAGCTGATCCATGAAGAACACGTTCTCCGCGTACGTGCGGTTGAGCCAGACGCGTACGCGAGAGACCATGCAGGCCGCCTTTCACGGTTCGCGGGCACGGCGGAGCGAGGCCGGCCCGGCCTGGGGTGGAGGAGGGGACACCGAACCGCCCCTCAAGGAAGGGAGCTTCGCGGCGGTGGTGTTGGGGCGATCATACGGCTTCCCGGCCGCGGCGCGTGCAACGTGCGGGTTACGGAATGCCCGCCCTCACCCACCCGTACCACCGGATCCGGCCGCCTCGCCGGTACACCCCTGTTGCCCTTGCCGACCGAGGCGCGGATGTGTTGTCGTGGTCCCGACCATGTGATCGTGAGGGGGACGACAGGTGACATCGACGGCCGGCGGTGCCGGTCAGCTGCTGGCCATCAGCGACCTGCACATCGGGTACGCGGAGAACCGCGAGCTGGTCGAGAGAATGCGCCCCGAGACCGACGACGACTGGCTGCTGGTGGCCGGGGACGTCGCGGAGAGCGTGGCCCGCATCCGGTGGGCGCTGGAGACCCTCGCGGGCCGCTTCCGCAAGGTGATCTGGGTGCCCGGCAACCACGAGCTGTGGACCCACCCGTCCGACACCGTCACCCTGCGCGGCGTCGCCCGCTACGAGCACCTGGTGGAGATGTGCCGGGAACTGGGCGTGACGACGCCCGAGGACCCGTACCCGGTGTGGGACGGCCCCGGCGGCCCGGTCGCCGTGGCGCCGCTGTTCCTGCTGTACGACTACTCGTTCCTGCCGGCCGGCTGCTCCACCAAGGACGAGGGGCTGGCCTACGCCCACTCGACCGGGATCGTCTGCAGCGACGAGCATCTGCTGCACCCCGACCCCTACCCCACGCGGGAGGACTGGTGCCGGGCGCGGGTCGCCGAGACCGAGCGGCGGCTCGCCGAGATCCCCGAGGACCTGCCGACCGTGCTGGTCAACCACTACCCCCTGGACCGTCACCCGACCGAGGTGCTGTGGTACCCGGAGTTCGCCATGTGGTGCGGCACCCGGCTGACCGCCGACTGGCACCGCCGCTTCCGGGTGGCGACGATGGTCTACGGCCATCTGCACATCCCGCGGACCACCTGGCACGAGGGCGTCCGCTTCGAGGAGGTGTCGGTGGGCTACCCGCGCGAGTGGCGCAAGCGCAAGGAGCCGCCGGGCCGACTGCGCCGGATCCTGCCGACGGAGGGCACGACGCCGTGATCGAGGAACTGCTGCCCGAGTCGGTGGTGTCGGTGGAGGTGCACGGCGACGACGGGACCGAGCCCGCGCCGCTGTACCCGGAGGAGGCGGCCATCGTCGCGCAGGCGGTCGACAAACGGCGGCGGGAGTTCGCCGTCGTCCGGACCTGCGCCCGCCGCGCCATGGAGAAGCTGGGCGTGCCCCCCCAGGCCGTCCTGCCCGGCGAGCGCGGCGCGCCCGGCTGGCCGGCCGGCCTGGTCGGCAGCATGACCCACTGCGAGGGCTACGGCGCCGCCGCCCTGGTCCGCGCCACCGACCTGGCCTCCCTCGGCATAGACGCCGAACCGCACGCGCCGCTCCCGGCCGGCGTGCTGGAGGCCGTGGCCCTGCCCGGCGAGCAGGACCGGCTGCGCCGGCTCACCGCCCGCCGTCCGGATGTGCACTGGGAGCGCCTGCTGTTCAGCGCCAAGGAGTCGGTCTACAAGGCGTGGTTCCCGCTCACCCGGAAGTGGCTGGACTTCGCGGAGGCCGACATCGAGATCGAGGCCGGCCCCGACGGCGCGCCGCACGGCCGGTTCCGCGCCGGACTCCTCGTCCCCGGGCCCGTGGTCGGCGGCCGCCGCCTCGGCTCCTTCGACGGCCGGTGGACGGTCCAGCGGGGACTGGTGGCGACCTCGGTGACGGTGCCGCACGCCTGACGGCGTGCGGCCGCCGCCCCGCTCAGTGCTCCGGGCACCAGCTCCGCAGCAGGTGGAAGAACGCCTCCTCGTTGCCCGTCAGGCCCGCCTCGGCCAGCGCCTGCTCCGCCTCGGCGAGCACGGCGGGCGGGACCACGGGCGGGCGGCGGGCCTCCGGTGGGCCGGCCGCGGTGTCGAACGCCGCGCGCACGGTGTGCAGCAGGCGCAGGTAGGCCTGGACGGCGGTGCGTTCCCGGTCGGTCAGTACGGCAGTGGGCATCGGTCGGCTCTCCCCGCCTCGTCGTCGCCACACGCGCCCGCAGGGCACGTACGCCCCCGTTCGACGGCGCACTCCCAGCTTGCCGTCCGCCACTGACAATGCGGCCCGGCCGCGCCCCGGTTCGCCCACTCAGCGCAGCGCCCGACCGCCTCCGCGCCGGGGCGGGAACGTCAGTGCTGCGGGCCGAGGTAGCCCAGCGACGCCTCGATCCGCCCCGCCAGGTGATCGCGCTGCACCGGCCCCCTGAGCGCCGAACCGGCCAGCCAGGTGCGGCACTTGCTGGCGAGCAGCAGCCCGAAGCTCTCCGCCTCCTTCTCGTCGGCCAGGTCGAAGCGGGTGCGGGCGGCGACCTTCAGGACGGTCGCCTGGAGGTCGGCGTCGTCGTGGAGTAAACGGGCCGCCACCGCGGCGCCCGCGACGTGATGGCTGCAGTGCCCGGCCTTCATGTGCCACAGCTCGTGCCCGAGGATCACCAACTGGTGCTCGGGAGCGGTGCGTTCCTCGATGACCACGAGGTCCCGGTCGGCCATGTCGAGCCACAGCCCGCTGGCCGTGCCGGGCGGGAAGGCGGACGTACGGAAGTGGACGGGGCGGCCGCGGCGTCTGCTCATCGCGTCGCACAGCGCGGCGTACAGGTCCGCGGGGCGGGCCGGCGCGGGCAGGGACAGCTCCGCGACCAGCTCGCCGCACAGGCGGCGCATTTGCTTACCGATGCCCACAGTTCTCTCCCGGATCACGACTCGGGCCGCTTGACGCTCTCCAGGAGCATGTCCAGCCATTCGGCGACCTTGTCGCGGTGCTGGTCGGTGGGGAGTTGGGCGGCCCGCCAGGCGATCCCGCGCACGCCGTGGTCCTGGAGCAGCCGCTCCAGTGGATCGTCGGCCGCCGCGGCCGCCTCCCGCTCCCGGTCGGCGAGCTTCTGCAACAGCTCCTGCTCGGTGCGCTGGAGCGTGTCCGCGAGCGCCTCGGGATCCTCGGCCGTGAGGAAGCCGGCGCGCACCCGGAAGAAGCGCTGGATGGCGTCGCAGTGCTCCATCGTGGGGCGCCGGTCGCCGTTGATCAGGGCGCCCGCCTGCTGCCGGGACATGCCGGCGCCGTCGGCGATCTCCTGCTGGGTGTACTTGCGCCCGTTGGGTTTCAGCCGGGTGCGGCGCAGCAGGTCCAGGCGTTGCAGGAACCGCGCCTGCACGTCCGGCTCGCCGGCGGGGCGGCCGCGCAGCAGGTCCCGGACGACGGGCTCGGGGACACCGCAGGCCACGGAGAGCCGGGCGGTGTCGAAGACCTCCGCGTGCGGCACCCCGAGCCGGTCGGCGAGCGTGGTGACGCGGGCGATCACGGCCGGCAGGGTGGCCGTCGCCGTGGCGCCCGGAACCTCGTAGCCATCCGTCACCGACAGGTCTCCTACGTCTCTCACGTACTTCTCGCGAGTGGTTGCCGTGAACTTCCCGGAGAGTAGCGGGTGGTTCGAACTCACATCCAGGTCTCGCCACAACTGTGGCCAATTCCAGCCGTCCACCGGCATGAAATGCCACGATAGTTGACACGGCAAGCTTCTGGGCAGCAGGATCGTGGCGCCGCGTGAAGGCCGCATAGGCAAGAGGGGTGACCTCCCGATGGCACAGCAGGCAGGAGGGCAGCGGTCCGCGTTGCGGTCCGTCCCCGAGGATCCGGAAGCCCAGGCGTATCTCCAGGACTACGCCGCCCTGATGGAGGCGGTGCCCTTCCCGTCCGTGGTCGTCGACCGCCGTTGGGACGTCGTGCTGGCCAACAGCGCGTTCGCGTCGCTGTTCCGCGCCGTCGCGCCGCACCCGACGGCCATGCCGGACGACAACTTCCTGCGGTTCGTGCTGTTCCACCCGGATGCCGCCGGGGTGCTCGGTGAGCACGAGTCGCGCTGGTGCCTGCCGATGCTGGCCCACTTCGCCGCCGCCGTGGAGCGGCACGGCCACGACCACGGCCTCCAGGCCATCCGCCGGGAGATCGCGCAGGACCCCATCATGGAGGCCGCCTACCGGCACGGGCTGCCGCACTGGGTGCGCGAGGTCGGCGAGGCCGCCGTCGAGCACGACGGGTCGGTCCGTCCGCTGCTGCACCCGGATCCGCGCTGGGGCGCCACCGAGTGCCGGATCGTCGCCGAGGCGCCGCGGACCCTGCGGGACATGGGCTGCACCCGGTTCACGCTGGTGCTGCGCGAGCCGCGCCGTCCCGCCGCCCCGCGCCGCCGCCCCCGCGTCCGCCGCACCGCGAGCCATCTCACGGTGGTGTCCACCCCCGAGGCCTGACCGGGCACCGTCGGCGTTCAGGTCGCCGACGGCGCCACGGTCGGGCCGGGGACCGGCCGCGTGCCCCGTCTCCGCGCAGGGCGGCACCGCACCGCGGCGTCCCGTGCCGTCCCGCCCCGGAGGGCCCGCGATCACGCGGCCCTCCCCGGCGCACCCCGCGTACTCGCGAGTTTCACAACGGCGCCATCACAGCCTTCCCCGACGTTCGGTGCCCTTGGAACACTCCCACCGCGCGCATTCCGTCATCACCCGGCCGG
The DNA here is from genome assembly GCF_042430725.1 of Streptomyces cinereospinus. Taxonomy (NCBI): domain Bacteria; kingdom Bacillati; phylum Actinomycetota; class Actinomycetes; order Kitasatosporales; family Streptomycetaceae; genus Streptomyces; species Streptomyces cinereospinus. Next base: position 8,615 of record NZ_JBHMCY010000017.1, read on the forward strand.
TGCAACTCCTCCAGGACGAGAGGTCCCTCACTCATGCCCGACGTCAACCGGCGCAGATTCCTCCAGATCGCGGGGGCCACCACGGCCTTCACCGCCCTGGCGAGCAGCATCGAGCGCGCCGCCGCACTGCCGGCCAACCACCGCAAGGGGACGATCGAGGATGTCGAGCACATCGTCGTCCTGATGCAGGAGAACCGCTCTTTGGATGGTTGAAGCCTCCTGTAAGTCTAGAACCACCTCCAGGCCCGCCATAGGGCCCGCCGCCTAATGCACCGGACAGACGGGCTGGAGGGGATGCTCCGGTAGGCGTCGGGGCAGGACCGCCCCACTCGCGCGGCGGGGGTCAGACGCTCAACGGGGGGTGTGGGTGCGTCCAGCGAAGGCCGCCCCGTTCACCGATCCAGTAAGAGCGGGCATCGGTGGTGATCTGTTGTCCGCCGATCCAGTACGCATGTGCCTTGGGCGTGACCTCCATGCGGACGGTGGTGATGTCGGGTTCGCCAGCGTCCCGCCACGCCGTCAGCGCGTTCTCGATGGCGTCCCAGATGGCGACTGGTCCCCCTTGCCGGACGTTCCAGTCGTCCCCGTCGGCGGTGAGGGCGGCGAACGCCTCACGGGCCGTGTCGAACAGGTAGACCGTCTCTCGGCTCTCGCTGACCGCCCGTACGAGCTGGGTACCGGGTGCGGCGAGCTGGGCCAGGAAGGCGGGCACCCAGTCGTTCAGGATGTCGGGGGAGAGGTTGCTCCGCCGCTCGGTGTCGGCGTAGGCGGCGCGGGCGGACAGGTCGCCGGAGAGCGGGACGGCCGCCTCCGCTCGGGCAGGCATGAACGAGGTTCGGCCGATGATCCGGCCCTCTGCGGTCCCGTCGTCCTTGACGGTGAGTTTCGCCAGGCCGGTGCCGTAGGACCAAGCGCTGGGCCCCACGGTGGCGAGGATGACCCCGCCGGGCTTGGTTTGCCTGACCCACGCGTAGGGGATGCGGCGGACGGCACATGTGGCGATGGTGCGGTCATACGGGGCCCGGTGAGGGTGGCCTAGCAAGCCGTCCCCGGCGACGGTCCACGTCGAGTACCCCGCCGTCTCCAGGGCCGCGTCCGCCCGCTGCGACACGGCAGGGTCCACTTCCACGCTGGTGATGTTGTCCTCTCCCAGCCGGTGGCACAGCAGGGCCGTGGAGTAGCCGGTGCCCGTACCGATCTCCAGGACCTTCATCCCGTCGTCCACGTCCAGGGATTCCAGCATCCCCACGACGGTGGACGGCATGGTGGAGGAGGAGGTGGGAAAGCCGGTCACCGGCCCGTCGGCGGTGTCGGCGGTGAGGTGGCCGTCGAGCTGGGTCACCAAGGTTTCGTTCTGGTAGACGAGAGCCAGCCGCTCGTCCCGGTCGGTGTCCTGGCGGACGGGGACGTACTGGGTGATGCCGTTGGGGCCTGGCTCGTCTTTGAAGAACGACGGGAGAAACAGTTCCCGGGGTACGGACTCGACGGCCTCCCGCCATGCAGGCGTCTTCAGGACTCCTCCGTCTGTCAGGTGGTCAGCCAGAACGCGGCGGAGGTTCGCGGGGTCGGAGTGGGTCACGTTGTGGCTCCTTGCTCCAAGAGGTCAGCAAAAGCGGCGGCGATCGGCAGCCCGGTCTCGTCTTCGAGCCAACCCCATTGGCCGTTCGGGTTCAGCTCCAGCCACTGGAGGTCACCATCACGGGTGATGCACAGGTCAAAGCTGCCGGATGCAAGGCCGAAATGCTCCAGGTGGGCGGTCAGTGCCTTCTCCACCCCGCTGGGCAGAGTCATGGGCGTGTAGGTCAGGACGCTGTAGTCCGCCCGCCAGTCCAACAGGTCAGAGTCGATCCTGATAGCGAACACCTTCGGGCCGACGACGACCACCCGCACGTCTGCGACCTTGTTGACGCGGGCCTGGAACAGGTGCGGGACCACGCTCACGCTCTCGTCCACCTCGTCGGCGGTGACAGGCTCCGTCCAGGTGGTCAGCCCCACGCCGTCACTGCGCCGGTAGGGAGTCCAGCGCAGTGTCTTGTAGATCGCCTGGCCGTGCTCGGTGATGAAGGCACGGACGGCCTCCAGGTCGTTGGAGATCAGGGTGGGCGGCACCGTGAGGCCGAGCCGTTCGGCCACGGCCAACTGCATCGGCTTGTGTTCGGCAGCGTAGTTGCTCAGCGGGTGGTTCACATAGCGGCAGTTCGCCAACGCGTAGAGAGTGCCGCCCAGGCCGTGACGGACTTGGGCGGCTGCAAACCGGGCGTCGGGGTCGTCCAGGTGCTCGAAGTGGGGCCAGGTCGGGCGGCGCCAGTACAGGGACCGCACGCCCTCCAGGGTGGTGTCCCTGGAGGGCGTGCGGAGGTGGCCGGCGGGGGCGGCCTCCAGGCTGGCGCCGAACCGGGCCGACAGTAAGAGGCGGTCACCGATGTCGGACGGGTCGAACCGCACGACCGGGACACCGCGCTTGTTCAGCTCGGTGATCACCATGTCAGCGGTCACGTCGTCCACCTCGGTGACCACCGCGACCGGTCCAGCGTGGCTCATCAGTCCTGCTCGCTGTCCTGGTCGTGGTCGGTGTCGTTGCGGCTGTCCTGGTTGGTGGACTGCGGCTGCGTCTCGGTGCCCTTGCTGGTGCCGTGCTTGCCCATCTCCACGACACCGCCGCGCTCATCGCGGAAGACGGTCGTCTGGGTGGCGGGGTCGAGTGCGGCCGTCGCGTAGCCGGGCTGGTAGGTGCTGGGGTAGGGGCGCATGCGGCTGATGCCCCAGGGGACGCGCGCGGGCGCGGTGGCGGTGGTCTGCATGACCTTCCCTCTCTCTTCGGTCTCGGATGCGGGCCCGTCCCAGCCGCCGACCGTCACGCAGACGGCCGGAACAGGGTTGTGCCCGCCCCCGCCGGGACTCCGGAAGACGGTGGGGGACCGCTCCGAAGGCGTCCGGCGGGGACGGAGTTCAGTTGCTGCCGTCCTTCCTCTGACACAGCGGGCAGTGCGGCGAGCGGGGCGGGTTGGAGCCAGGTGGGAAGTAGACGACGCCGGAGCGCACGTCCCGCACTCCCTCGTGCGGCGTCCACCAGTCGGTGGGGCTCTCCTCGTACGGGGGGCGGGCGTACGGGTCGGCGGTGGCCTGCGGGTCAGGAGCACTCACGGCATGCCCCGGCGCTGCTGCTGGTGAAGCCTGCCCAGCGCCCGGAGCTGGTGGTGTTCCCGTTCAGTGGCGGGCCGGAGCCTCATCCAGTTGACCCGCCAGGACAGGCCCGTGGGCCGGGAAACCTCCACCCAGCGGCCGTCGATCTCATCGACCCTGGCCACCATCTCCTTGTCCTTGTCCACGACGATCCCGCCCACGGGCACCGCCTCCGGACTGGGGTAACCCGTCTCCGCCCGGGGCCGGATGACCGGGGGCCGAGGGGGTACCGGCGTGCGGGGGACGGTTCTGACGGTCACTGGACCCTCCGGTGGGGATGCTCGCGGATCGTGTCGCTTGCCGCGCGGACACTCAACGGGCTGCCGACCTGGCGGGCCCGCTCGCGGGTGGTGGCTGCCGCGCGGCAGATGGCACAGTGGGGAGTGGGCGGGGGCTCCGCCTGCGGAGCCGGAACGGTGGCCTGACCGGTGATCATTGATCAGCCACCGAGGGCCATACCGAGAACGAACCCGCAGACGCCAGCCACAGCCGCGATCAACACGGGCCCCGCGTACCGGCCGAGGAACACCATCACGGACGCGTCCTCTCCACCGGCTCCAGGGCTCCGGGGTCCGCGTCCCACTCCCGACCACCGCCAAGCGGGCGGAGCTGGACGTACGGGCCTTCATGGCCCATGACCTCACCCTCCTTGCCTTTGTCCGTGTCTTTCACCAGGACGCCTACGGGCGGTTTGGGCGCACCGTTCCTGTAGGGCATCACGGTCTCCTCCGTGGGGTGATCGTTCGTGCTCTACGCAACCGCATGAATACGCAGCGCGGTACGGTTGCAACGACACCGAAGCATCAAAGCCATCAAAGTTGGCCGCACTGCGGGGAGTCAGGCCATGGCCATGAAAGAGCCGAACCTCAACTTGGCCCGTCTCCTGGATGAGACAGGCTGGTCAGAAACCCGGTTCGCCAGGGAGGTCAACCGCCTGGGAACGGAGGCGGGAAAGCCGTTGAAGTACGGACAACCCGCCGTGAGTAACTGGCTCGCTGGAACCATGCCTCATGCCAAGGTCCGGGCGTTCATCGTGGAGGCCCTGTCCCGCAAGCTAGGCCGCCCCGTGACCCATGCGGAGGCTGGCCTCCCCGCTCCCGCCCCGGGAACCTCTACCCAGGCGGATACGGTGGAGGGGTTGATTGAGCTGGGGAGGCAAGACATGGACCCGTCCCGCCGTGGCGTCCTGGGCGCCGCACTGTTCTCTGTCGCCCTCACCGTCCCCAACTGGCCAGACGTGGTGGGCCGTATGGAAGCTGTCCAGACTGGCCGTTCCCGCCGCATCGGATGGGCCGAGGTGGACGCTGTGACCGCCATGACCGAAAAGGTGTCGGAACTGGACGACATGTTCGGCGGACGCTACGCCCGGCCCATGGCCGCTGCATTTCTGGTCAACACGGTGGCACCCCATCTGCGAGCCGATGCTCCCGGAGACGTGCGTAAGGGCATGCTGTCCGCCGCCTCGGACCTCCTGTACCTCACTGGGTATATGGCTGTGGACGAGGGGCTTCATGGCTTGGCCCAGCGTTACTACGTCAAGGCCCTAGAGCTGGCCGGAGCGGCGGACGACCACCTGACCTACTGCACCACCCTCCGGGGGATGAGCGTTCAGGCGGTAGACCTAGGCCAAAGCGCCCACGCACTCCGTCTGGCGAACGCCGCAGCCGCAGCATCACCCAACGCCGGGCCGCGCATGCGGGCATTCTTGGCGGGACAACAGGCGCACGCCTACGCGGCCACTGGAGATCGCCACAACGCCCTCCAGTCGGTGCGGCAGGCAGAGATGGCCATGGACAAGGCAGAGTCCAGAGCTAAGGCGTTCGGCAGTTACGACCCGTCGTCATTGGCCTACCACGTTGCTCAGGTCCAGTACGGCCTTGGAGACCGGGCCGGGGCCGTGAAGAACTTGGAGCTTTCGTCCAAGCTCCGCCACGGCGTGTACCGCCGGACACGTGTCCGCTATGACGCCCTGTTGGCGGAATGGCAATTCGAGCTGGGACACCTAGAGGCCGCATGCGCCACCTGGAACCGTGTGCTTGATGACTATCCGTTGGTCCAGTCTGGCCGCGCAGATGAGCGCATCAGGGCCATGCGGTCACTCATCCGGCCCCACCTCCGTAACGGGCATGTCCGAGAGCTGCACGACCGGGTTCAAGCGGTGGCCGCCTGAACGTCACTCTGAGCTGACGGCCGGCTGAGCGCCGCGTAACCGGCTGCGGGTACGTCAAAGGGCCCCGACCACTCCACGCGGGGAGGGTCGGGGCCCTTTCGGTTGGTCAGGAGGAGCGCTAGGTCCACCCGCGCGGAGTCGGGTACAACGTGCGGGCCTTCCGCTCCTCCTGGAGCTGGCCCGCCAGACGACTGGCCACTCCGTCCTCCGGCTCCGCCAGGCGGGGCGTGACGCGCTCGTACGTCCGTGTGTCGTCCGTGTAGGCCAGGAGGACGCAGTACGCCGCCCACACGCCGTCTCCGGGGTGCTGGTCGGCCACATGTCGGTAGGCGTCCAGGGTGAGCCGGGGAGGCTCGGGTACGGTCGTCGGCCGACGCTTGGGACGGGGCATCACTGGCCCCCTTCCCGGCGGAGGTCCGCCCGCTTGGTGTGGCCACTCCATCGGGCCTTGGCCGCCCGCTGGGCACGTATGGAGGACACGGACCGGTACACCGGGCCTTCCCCGTCGTCGTCCTCCAGGTCGGGCAGGTCCAGGGCCGCCAGGAGCCGGACCAGGGCCAGCCGGTGGCTGCGCAGCTCAGTCAAGAGCGGGTTGGCCACCGGTTGGCGCTGGGAGCCCAGAACCGTGAACGGTGCTCCGTCCATGGCCTCCTGGAGGTCGTCCAGGAGTGTGGCCGTCCGGCAGGCTTCCGTCAGGGTGGCGTGTTCTGCTGGCGTGAACTCCAGGGCTTCCGTCAGGGTCTCGTATAGGTCCCGCCCCCGGCCCCGGAGGCCCGCCGGGGCGGTCGGGTGGTTGGTCATGCGGCCCTCCTTCAGGGTGTGTCGATGCGCAGCTCATGGGAGACCCCTCTGAGCTGGGCTGACGGGCAAAAGAGCGGTCCGAGCAATGCGGAGAGACAGGGCCGCTATCACGTTTCGATGCCCCGGCCGCTCTGGAGGGGGGTATACCCCAGGTCCCACCGGGCCGTCTGGCTCATGCGAGCCAGGCCACGGCCTCACTCGGCCGGACGGTGCAGCCGGTCCGCACGTCACGCGGGACACGGCTGGCCAGCTCTGCCGGGTCCTGACTCTCCGGCCGGGCCGTCGGGTCCAGACCGCCACGACCCACACGGACGACCGTGGACACGGACGATGCGGTGGGGTCCGGACCGTGGGAGTGCGTGGCGCCCAGACGGGCCACAACTTCAGCGGCCACGGCGGCCACCCGGGCGTTGGTTCTCTGATGACTCACGCGGCCACTCCCTTAGGGTCGGCCGTCTCACGGCCGTGGCGGACGAACCCGGGAACGTGGGCTCCACGCGGGTCCTTGAAGACGTGGGCACACAGGCCCCGGAACTCCGTGCTGGTGATGGCGGCCACCAGCTCCGGCCGCTCCACGGCCAGGGCCGCCAGGATGCGGGCCCGATGCGTCAGGGTTGGGACCGACGGGTCCCAGTGATCCCGGAGCCAACTCAGTACCTCTCGGCGGGTGTTGGTCGATGATCGGTACGTCACCGAACGGTCCCCATCTCCAGCTCCTCCGCACGGAACGGGTTCTCCATGTGGCCCACCCGGTACCGGGCGTCCGCCGCATCCACGTCCGCCAGGTCCAGGCCCAACACCGGGGCCAGCTTGCGGACCTCATCCACGGAGCCGGACCGGGGCGTCCAACCCTCCGCCAGGTGGTTGACGACGGCCAGAGCCACACGACCGGTGGCGTCCTCCCGGTCTGTCTGACCTGGGAGCCAGGCAACAAAGTTCACATCAGCCTCCACGGCCTCTCAGGCGGCCCACCAGGGGCCCGGACAGGGAAAGGGGCCCGGCCGTGCCGCCAGGCCCCCACGCGGGCGGTCACGCCTTGGGGTGGGCGTCCTGGAGGCCGGAGACCAGCCACTCCCCGGTTACCTTCGGGTCCGTGGACTGCGCCACGCGGAGGATCGCGCCCCACTCCGTCCCGTCGTTCACGTCGTCGGTGGCGTACTTCAGGCCCTCCGGGGCCTCCACGTCGCCCAGCTCCAGGGACAGGCTCATTGCGCGGCCCCTGACGGCCGCGAACCGCTGGTACGCGCGTTCAGCGTTCACCACCAGCTCAGCCATGCGGGCGTGCTCACCCTCCAGGGCCTTCACCAGGGCCTCCCGCTCCTCCGCCATGACCTCGGCGTTCCGCTCCAAGTTGTCGTACTGGGCCCTCAGCTCCCGGGCCCTGTTGTGGGCCGCCTGGAGGGCCAGGAGCTTGTCCTCCCGCTGGGCCAGGTAGTCCACGCGCTTGTACGCCTTGGGAGCCGGGCCGCCGGCCAGGTGGGCCGCGTGAGCCTCCCGCCGCTCCTGGGCCTGGCGTTCGTCGGCCCTGCGCAGCTCGTAGAACTCGGCCCGGAGCCGGTTCACCACGCCCAGGGCTTCCCGGAGGGCCGCATAGGCGTCGTGGACCCGCTTGGGGGCCGTCGGCTCATGCCAGGCCAGTGTCACCACAGGCCAGGCGTCCGCCGTCCTGCGGAGGCGGTCGTCCAGGGCGTCATGGGGGTTGATCGTGCTCATGGGTTCACTCCCAGTCGGTATCTCCAGGGCCGACTTGGCCCCGGAACGCGAAAAGGGCCCGTCCGGCTCCGCGCTCAACCAGGGGGCAGCCTGGGAGCACGGGGCCGGACAGGCCCTGTCGGGGATGGGTTGGTTTGCCTGGAGGCGGCCCGGCCCACCGCCGGGAGTCTGCGTTCTTGATTGGCACCCTGCCCGGTGCGTGAACGGCCGCCAGTCGGCCCCGGCGGGACGCTGGGAGAGCATCCGGCCGGGGCCCCTCCGTGGAGCTGGCGACTCATCAGGAGAACGGACGGCCCATGGCCGCCCGCGTGTATTGGTGCACCGCCGTGGCCTGGACGCCAGGACGGGAGGAGAGAACCGTCCGGGGCGCGATGCACCAAGCAAAAAGACCCCCGCCACAGGGGCGCACTCACCCGGACCGCAGAACCCAGGGAGGCACCACCCGCGAAACGGGGGCCAAGCACGTGGGACGGTCTGCGGTCCGTCCATTCCATTCACTGGGGGCCGTGACACCGACCGGGGCCGCCCTCCGCCAGGAGCTGAGCCCTCCCAAAGTCAGGGGGCACAAAAAGTGCCCTGGGACCCTTCTTTCTACATGCGCGTATAGAGAAGAAGGGTCGTAGGGCACTTTTCTTGCCCCTGGGACCCCGTTCCGTCACTGTCAGCTCAGCCGACCGTGACGCAACGCAAAGGAGGGCCGGTCCCTTGGCGGGGCCGCCCCTCCCTGTGGGCGCTGCGGACTGGGGAGGGGCCACCCCTGACGGGAGGATGGGCCCCGGCCCGGCTCCGCGCTCGGCTAAGCGGCGGCCAACACCTCCACGTCGTGGTCCACCTCCGGCTCCGCCCATCCGATCACACAGCGACTCTCACCGTAGAATTTCGCACCCTGGTAGGGAGCGCGGGTCACGGTCACCCGGTCAACGGCAAGGCGTACAAGATCCCGCTTCAGCTCCCTGTCCGCCGCTTCAAAGGAGGAGCGCAGCGCCTCCCAGTCCGCCGCCAGGCTCACGTCAAGCCTCCGCACGGTGAATGCCTCCACGCGCTTCCGGGCCTCCGCCACTCGGGCTGACTCGTCACGCAGCGCAGACGGGTACAGGCGGGCCATCTCCGGGTCGTCGTAGAGCCCGTTCTGGCGGTCCTCCTGAAGGCGCCGCAGTCGCTTCTCCGCGACCGCGAGAGCAGCCCTGGCCTCCAGCTCCTCACGGGTGCTCTCAGGGGCCTGACGGGCCGCCCAGCGCTGAGCCACAGCGTGCAACACAAGGTCATCCATGTCGGCAGCGCTGATCCGCTCGACCCAACGGAAGGAGACGTAGCGCTCCACGGCCGCCATGGAGACCGACGCGGGGGCCTTGCAGATGGAGCCCTGGTTGCGGGCCCAGCACGGGTAGGCCCGACCGACACGGGACATGGACCGTCCACACCCCGCACACCGCAGCAGATCGGTGAGAAGGTGCTGAGCCTTGGTGCTGCCAGCCGGAGCGGGGAACACGGCCTTACCCGCAAGGGACGTCTGCGCTCGACGCAGCACGTCATCGGAGACCAGCGCCACGCCGACACGGACGCGCTTACCGGCGCGGTTGAGGTACGGCATCCGGACCCGGCCGGACGGCTGGTCCACCTTGGCTATCTGCCACCCGGCGTACGCGGGATGGCGGGTCATCGCGTGGAGCGTGGCGAGTGCCCAGCCCCCGCCGGTTGGCCCGGCGATTCCGTGACCGTCCAGCATCCGCACCACATCCGGGCCGGACGTACCAGCGGCCAGCTTCTCCAAGGCCAGCGTGGCGGCCTCTCCCTTGGTGAAGCCCCCGCCCGCCGGGGCGTCATCCGCGAACAGCTTGCGGCCGTCTCCGACCTTCAACCCGTACGGCGGACGGCCAGAGACCCACTGGCCGTGCTCCCGCTGGTAGTCCTTCGTCCGCCGGACGTTGGCTGACAGCCGCATGGAGAACGAGCGGGCCCGCTCCGCCTCCGTGATGATCCGCTCACGGTCGAACGGATTCATGGAGTCCAGGTGCTCCAGCTCGAACCACACGCGGGTCTTGCCGATGACCTTCAACAGGTCCTCTGCACCCTTGCGGCTGAACCGGTCCAGGGTGAAGCACCACAGGGTGCCCGTCTCACCGGCCGCCAGCGCAGAGAGGGCGTTGTCGAAATCGGTCCGGGTCACGTTCTCTTTGAAGCCGGACGCAATGTCCGTCCACACCTTCCGGACGGTCAGTCCTTCACGGGCCGCCCAACGCCGCCCCTGCATCTCCTGGGAGTCGGTGCTCAGCTCCCGCCGGGGGTCGTCCTCTCCCAGTTCCTTGGACTTGCGGCAGTACAGGTCAACCAGCTTGGACGGGTCGATGGTGGTCGTGGCCGTGCTCATGTCGGGCGCGCTCCTACAGGCGGTGTCTTGTCCCGCCTGTTCACTGGGGCGCGTGACAGCCGTTTGCCCAGGTCAGGAGGGACCTACAGGAGGCTTCGCCCATCCTTCGACCACTACTTCGGCACGCTGCGCGGCGTCCGCGGCTTCGGCGACCCGCGGCCGGTGACGCTCGACAGCGGCAAGCCGGTGTGGCACCAGGCGGACGGCGGCACGGAGGTGCTGCCCTTCCACCCGGACGCCGACGACCTCGGCATGCATTTCCTGGAGGGCCTGCCGCACGCCTGGAACGACGGCCGGCAGGCCTACAACGGCGGCAAGTACGACCAGTGGCTGCCCGCCAAGGGCACCACGACCATGGCGTACCTGACCCGCGAGGACATCCCGTTCCACTACGCCCTCGCCGACACCTTCACCGTCTGCGACGCCTACCACTGCTCGTTCATCGGATCCACCGACCCCAACCGCTACTACATGTGGTCGGGCCACACCGGCAACGACGGCAAGGGCGGCGGCCCGGTCCTCGGCAACGACGAACTGGGCTACGACTGGACGACGTACCCCGAGCGCCTGGAGCGGGCCGGCATCTCCTGGAAGATCTACCAGGACATCGGCGACGGCCTGGACGCGGCCGGCTCCTGGGGCTGGATCAGCGACGCCTACCGCGGCAACTACGGCGACAACTCGCTGCTGTACTTCAACAGGTACCGCAACGCCGTGCCCGGCGAGCCCTGGTACGACAAGGCCCGCACCGGCACCGACGTCAAGAACGGCGACGGCTACTTCGACCGGCTGCGCGCCGACGTCAAGGCCGGCACGCTGCCGCAGATCTCCTGGATCGCCGCCCCCGAGGCCTTCAGCGAGCACTCCAACTGGCCCTCGAACTACGGCGCCTGGTACATCGCCCAGGTCCTGGACGCGCTCACCTCCAACCCGGACGTGTGGGCGAGGACGGCCCTGTTCATCACGTACGACGAGAACGACGGCTTCTTCGACCACGTGGTGCCGCCGCTGCCGCCCGAGTCCGCCGCGCGGGGCCGGTCCACGGTGGACGTCTCCCTGGACCTCTACCCGGGCGACGCCGAGCGCCCGGCCGGCGCCTACGGACTCGGCCCGCGCGTGCCGATGCTGGTGGTCTCGCCGTGGAGCAAGGGCGGCTACGTCTGCTCCGAGACCCTCGACCACACCTCCCTCGTGCGCTTCATGGAGCGCCGCTTCGGCGTCGAGGAGCCGAACATCTCGCCCTGGCGGCGCGCCGTCTGCGGTGACCTGACGTCCGCGTTCGACTTCTCCCGCAAGGACACCGGGCCGGCCGCGCTGCCGGACACCGACGGCTACCGGCCGCCGGACCGCGAGCGCCACCCCGACTACCGTCCGACGCCGCCGGCCCACCCGGACATGCCGAAGCAGGAGCGGGGCCTGCGCCCGGCCCGCCCGCTGCGGTACGACCCGCTGGCGGACGGCGCGGTGGACGCGGCGGCCGGGAAGTTCGCGCTGACCTTCGCCTCCGGCGCCCAAGCCGGCGCCGCGTTCCTGGTGACCTCCGGCAACCGCACCGACGGGCCCTGGCAGTACACCACCGAGGCCGGCAAGCGCGTCTCCGACACCTGGGACTCGGCGTACTCCCGGGGCTCCTACGACCTGACCGTGCACGGCCCCAACGGCTTCGTGCGGGTCTTCGAGGGCCAGAACAAGGCGGCCGGCCCGGAGGTCACCGCCCGTCACTCGGGCGACGACGTCGAGCTGACCCTCACCAACAAGGGCTCCGGCACGGTGCAGCTGAAGCTGGCCGACGGCTACACGGGCCGCACGAGGACCCTGAAGGTGCGCGCCGGTGCGACGGCGCGGCACGTCGTCGACCTGGCGGCGAGCCGGCGCTGGTACGACCTGACGGTCACGTCCGACGCCGACCCGGCGTTCCTGCGGCGCTTCGCGGGGCACGTCGAGAACGGCCGTCCGGGGGTGAGCGACCCGGCGGTCGTCACCGAGTAGCGGCGCGGGCGCCGCGCTCACAGCCGGGTCAGGTGCTCCGGCCGCCGGGGCCGGGGCACCTGCGGATCCGGCGTCGCGGGCGGCGGCGCCGGGCGGTCCCCGGGTGCCGCCCGGGACAGCAGCACCACGCCCCGGGAGGCCAGCAGCGCTCCCGCGAGCGCCGCCAGGACACCCACCGGCCCGCCGCGGAGCCGTTCGCCCAGCAGGCACAGGCCGATCACCGCGGCCACCACCGGGTTGCTCAGGGTCACCACCGCGAGCGGGGCGCCGAGCCCGCCCCGGTAGGCGGTCTGCGACAGCAGCAGGCCCCCGGTGGCGAACGCCGCCACCAGCAGGGCCACGCCGACGACCTGGCCGCTGAGCAGCGGCCCCGTGGCATCCGTCGCCGCGACGGTCACCGTCTGGGTGAGGGCGGAGCCGACACCGGAGGCGACCCCGGACGCGGTGGCGTGCCGCAGACCGGGCCGGGCGCCGGGCCGGGCCAGCGCGCCGATCAGCACAACCGCCGAGCCCGCCACCACCAGCGCCTCGGTCCCGCCGAGCATGTCGTCGGGGGCCGGCCCGGACGCCGTGACCAGCAGCGCGCCCAGCCCGGCCAGGGTGAGGGCGGTGCCCCGCCACTCCACCGCGCTGACCCGGCGCCCGGCCAGCCGGGCCCCCATCGGCACCGCGGCCACCAGCGTCAGCGCCCCCAGCGGCTGCACCACCGTGAGCGGCCCGTACCTCAGGGCCACCACGTGCAGCAGGGCGCCGCAGGCGTTCAGCGCCACCGACACCCACCACGCGGCGCTGCCCAGCAGCCGCAGCCCGCCCGCCGCGCCCGCCGTGCGGGCGGCGAGCCGTTCCTGGGCGACGGCGGCGGCCGCGTAGGCGACGGCGGAGACCAGCGACAGGACGACGGCGAGCACGGTCGCGCTCATCGGCCCGCCTCCACGAGCGCCCGCCGCTGCGCCGGCAGGACGGCCCGGGCGGGCGGCGCGGTCGTGCGCGCCGTCGGCCGGATCACCGCGAGTGCCCCGCCCAGCAGCGCGGCCGCGACGAGCGCGTCGAGCCAGTAGTGGTTCGCCGTGCCGACGATCACCAGCAGGGTCAGCGACGGGTGCAGCAGCCACAGCCAGCGCAGGCGCGACCGGGTCGCCACGACCAGGCCGATCCCCACCATGAGCGCCCAGCCGAAGTGCAGCGAGGGCATCGCCGCGAACTGGTTGGCCAGCTGGTCGGTCTCCGGGGAGCCGTACACCGACGGCCCGTACACCCGCCCGGTGTCCACCAGCCCCGTCGCCGCGAGCATCCGCGGCGGCGCCAGCGGGAACGCCAGGTGCAGCACCAGCGCGGCCGCGGTGACCGCGGCGAGCACCCGGCGGGCCCACACGTAGTGGCCCGGGCGCCGCAGGTACAGCCAGACGAGGAAGGCGGCGGTCGCCGGGAAGTGGACCGTCGCGTAGTAGGTGTTGGCCAGGTGCACCAGGGCGCCGTCGTGCAGCAGCAGGGACTGCACGAGGCCCTCGCCCGGCAGGTGGACGTCCCGCTCCAGGTCCCACACCCGGCGGGCGTTGCGGAAGGCCTCGGCGGTGTGGCCGGTCTCCAGCAGCCGGCCCCACTTGTAGACCATGAAGAGCCCCGCGACCAGCAGGAACTCTCGGACGAGGGGCGGCCGCGGGGTCGCGGTGCCCTCCTCGGCAGGCTCGGTACGGGCGTCCATCCCCCGGCCCCCTCACTGACGGCGGTGCGGAAACTGCTGATCGATACGAAGTCGTACCGATACGCCAGTGTACCGATACCGCTGTGTACCGGTACACTGGCGTATCGATTGCGTACGACACACTGGACTGCGGGCCCTGTTCGGGCCGCCGGACGGAAGCGAGGAGACGGACCGATGACGTCGCAGGCCGCGGACCGACCGGACCCGGTCGGCGCTTCGCGCCGCTCCAAGCTGACGCGCGAGCGGGAGCAGGAGTTCTTCGACGCGGTGATCGAGCAGATCGGCAAGTACGGCTACGACGCCCTGACCATGGACGGCGTCGCCGCCAGCACCCGGTGCAGCAAGTCCACGCTGTACCGGCAGTGGAGGACCAAGCCCCAGTTCGTGGCGGCGGCGCTGCGTTCGCGGCGCCGGGTGGGGTTCGCCGACATCGACACCGGTTCGCTGGCCGAGGACCTGCGGCAGGCCGCGCGGGCGGTGGGGGAGTGGTCGGGCCGCGACCACCGGCTCGTGCAGGCGCTCGGCCACGCGGTCGTGGAGGACCGGGAACTGGCGCAGGCGCTGCGCGAGGCGCTCATCGAGCCGGAGAACGCCGCGATCGCGGAGATCCTGCGGCGCGGGGTGGAACGCGGGGAGGTCACCGCCGACCACCCGGCGCTGCCGTACGTGACCGCGCAACTGTTCGGCGTGCTGCGGGTACGGCCCATCATGGAGGGCCGGGACGCCGACCCGGACTACCTGCAGAGGTTCGTGGAGGCGGCCGTGCTGCCGGCCCTCGGCCTCGACTGAGGACCCAGGCCGCGTCGTCCACGGGATGACGGGACGACCGGCCTGCTCGCGCCGCACCGTGGGGACGGGCGCGGCGCGCACCCCGGCCGGGTGGGGTACCTCTGGAGCGGAGAGGTGCCCCGCCCGGCCGGATGTCGTGGCGCGGGCGTCAGACGCTCTGCCCGTCGCCGCCGCCGGACGACACCTTGATGCCCCGGGTGATCTCGTCGATGAGGGAGGCCCTCTGGTCGGCGTCGATGCCGAAGCGGACCACGACGAGCCGGCCGGAGTCGGCGGGCGACGGGAAGACCAGCGACTCGACCAGGCCGTCGGCGCCCTGGCTGGTGATCGCCCTCCAGCGGACCAGATAGCCCTGCTGCCCGGCCACCGTCACCGCCCGGGACGCCAGCACCTGGTGCGAGGTGATCTCCCCGTAGCTGTTCCCGCCGTACGACTCCTCGGCGTTCGCGGCGATGTCCGCCTTGGCGACCTCCTCCGGCGTGCTGCCCTCGGTCTCCAGCACCTCGGCGGGCGCCGAGTACGCCCCGCCCGTCGTGCACGACTTGGACGTGTCCCCGGGGCACGGGTAGCTGTCGTCGGACGTCATCTGCGCGCCCACGGTGAAGGACTGGCCGGTCCAGCCCTCCGGCACCGGCAGGCTGATCCCGTTCACCGGGTCGGACAGCGTGCCGCCGCCCTCGACCTCCGGCGCCTGGGGCTCCTCGGGCGGTCCGGACGGCTCCCCGCCCGGACCGCCCGAGTCACCGGGTCCGCCCGGGTCGCTGCTCCGCCCGTCCGGCGCCTGCTGCTGCGAGTCGGCGCGGTCCGCCCCGCCGCCGTCGTCCTTGGTCAGCGCGTACACGCCGATGCCGATGCTGGCCAGGACCGCGGTCGCCGCCGCGACGGCTATCCCGGTCCGCAGGGCGCGCCGCCGCCCGCCCGGCGGCTGGACCGGGTATCCGGGATACCCCGGATGCCCGGGGAACGCCGCGTGCCCCGGAGCCCCCGGTCCGCCCTGGTACACCGGCTGCGTGCCGGCGGCCGGCGAGGGGCCCGCCGGGGGACCCCAGCCCGCGGCCGACCCCGCCGGACGGACCTGGTCCGTCCATGCCCTGCCGTCCCACCAGCGCTCGGTGGCGGGACCGTCACTTGTCTGCCCGGGGTCGGGGTACCACCCGGGAGGAGTCACCTGCGTCATGACCCCACCGTATGAGGCCTCGGTGAAAGCGGGATGAGAGGGACCCCTTCCACGGCGCACGCCGGCCGCCCGGCCTGACGTCCGGTCACCTCAGCACCAGCCGCGCCGGAGCGGCCCCGGCGGCCGCGGGCAGCCGGGGCCCGTTCCGCCCGGGCGTCACCGACCCCAGCACGCTCGCGTGCCGGGCGCCCGTGCTCGCCGGGACCGTGCCGGGCAGGCCGTGCGCCGTGAGGAACCCGAGCACCGCGAACGCGTACGCCTCCTTCGCGTCCGACGGCAGCCCGAGCTCGTCGGAGCGGCGCACGGCCACGCCCGGCAGCGACTCGCCGAGCAGCCGCATCAGCACCGGGTTGCGGGTGCCGCCGCCGGACGCGAGCACCTCCGTGGCGCCCACCGTCCGCAGCGCGTCGGCGACCGTGCGCGCCGTGAGCCGGGTGAGCGTGGCGACCACGTCCTCGGCCGGCAGCGGGCCGGCCCGGGCCAGCGCCTCGTGCAGATAGCCGACATGGAACAGTTCCTTGCCGGTCGTCTTGGGCGCCGGCAGCGCGTAGTACGGCTCCGCCAGCAGCCGTTCCAGCAACTCCGCACGCACCCGGCCGCGGGCGGCCAGCGCACCGTCCACGTCGTACGCCAGCCGCCCGCCGCTGAAGTCGTGGGCCGCCGCGTCGATCAGCGCACACCCCGGGCCGGTGTCGAAGGCGGTCCCGTCCGGCGCGGTGAGGTTGGCGATCCCGCCGAGGTTGAGGGCGACCGGCGTGCCGGGGCGGCCGCGCAGCCACAGCAGGTCGACCAGGCTGACCAGCGGCGCGCCCTGGCCCCCGGCGGCGATGTCCCGGGGCCGGAAGTCGGCGACCACCGGCAGCCCGGTCGCCTCGGCGATCCACGCGGGCTGCCCGAGCTGCAGGGTGCCGCGCACCCGGCCCGCCTCGGCCCAGTGGTACACCGTCTGCCCGTGCGAGGCGACCAGCTCCGCCCGCCCGCCGCACAGTTCGCGGTCGGCCCGCACGGCCGCCGCAGCGAAGGCCTGCCCGATCAGGGTGTCCAGCCGGCACACCTCCGCCACCGACGCCGTCCCCGGCGGCAGCGCCGCCGCGAGCGCCGCCCGCAGCTCCCCGTCGTACGGCTCGCTCACCAGGCCGAGCGGCTCCAGCACCAGGCTGTCGCCGTCGAGGCTCAGCTCGGCCGCCGCCGCGTCGATCGCGTCGTAGGACGTGCCGGACATCAGCCCGATCACCCGCATTCGTTCACCTCGCCTTCCGGCCGGCGCCGCCGGCCGGGAGCGTGGCGAGGGCCGGCACACTCACCGCGCAGGCGGCCGCCGCGTAGTACGCGGGGACGTCCACGTCGCCGGTCCGTTCGACCGTCTCCGTGATGATGAGCCCGGCACAGCCCGAGAACACCGCATTGGACAGGGCGTAGGCGAGTCCCAGGCCGGTGTGGCGCACGGTCGTCGGGAACATCTCCGACAGCATCGCCGGGCCCGGTCCCGCCATCAGCCCCACCACGGCACCCGCCCCGGACACGGCCAGGCCCTTGAGCGCCGTGGACACCCCCGGGTCCTGGAGCAGGTCCAGCAGCGGCACCGCCAGGACCACCACCAGCAGCGCCCCGGTCAGCATCACCGCCCGCCGCCCCAGCCGGTCGCTGAGCAGCCCCGCCGGGACGATCGTCGCCGCGAAGCCGAGGTTGGCCAGCACGGTGGCGGCCAGCGCCTGCTGGAAGCTCGCGGCGAGACTGTGCTGGAGGTAGGACGGCAGCACGACCAGGAAGGTGTACCCGGCCGCCGCCCAGCCCATGATCCGCCCGGCGCCCAGCGCGATCGTCCGCACGACCTCGCGCGCGGGCGGCGGCGGCAGCTTCCGCTCCTCGCGGAACACCGGCGTCTCCTCCAGCCCCAGCCGCAGCCACAGCGCGCCCAGCCCCATCGGCAGCGCCAGCAGGAACGGCAGCCGCCAGCCCCAGTCCTCCAGCTGGGCCTGCGTCAGCACGGTGGCCGGCAGCGCCGCCGCGCACGCCCCGCCGAGCAGCCCCAGCGCCACGGTGAACGACTGCCACGAGCCGTACAGCCCGCGCCTGCCCGGCGGCGCGAACTCCGTCATCAGCGACACCGCGCCGCCGAACTCCCCGCCCGCCGACAGCCCCTGGACCACCCTCAGCAGGGTGAGCAGCCAGGGCGCGAGGGCGCCCACGGTGTCGTACGCCGGCAGCGCGCCGATGAGGGTGGTCGCGCCCGTCATCAGCCCGACCGCCAGGATCAGCACCGGACGCCGGCCGATCCGGTCGCCCAGCCGGCCGAACAGGGCCGCCCCGACGGGCCGGAAGAAGAAGGCCAGCGCGAAGGAGGCGTACGTCTGCACCAGCGCCTCGGCCGCACTGCCGCCCTCGGGGGTGAAGAAGCGGGCGGCGACGACGGTGGCGAAGGAGCCGTAGACGCCGAACTCGTACCACTCGACGAAGTTGCCGGCCGAGCCCGCGGCCAGCGCCCGGCGGGACCGCCGGGGCCCGGCGCCGGTCGCTGTCGCGGGCGCGTTCATCCGAGGCCTCCCGTCCGGCCGCCGCAGGCCGGCCGCGCTGGTGGAGGATCAGCGTCAGCTGACGGAGCGTCACCTGTCAATGACCTCCCCGGGGACGTCACCCGGCTCGGCCACCCGGCCCCGACCGGCCACCGCCGGACCAGCCCGGGGGCTACGCTCGCCCTGTACGTCGTTCGGGCGACTGGGGGAGGCAGCGGGATGACGGAGGTACCGCCGGCGGCGGGCGCCCCGGCTCCCCTGTGGGAGCGGGACGAGGAGATCGCCGCGGTCGTCGAGGCACTCGACGTCCTGTGCGCGGACCGTTCGTCGTCGGGCGGTCTGCTCGTGTTCCGGGGCGAGGCCGGACTCGGCAAGACCGCGCTGCTGGCCGAGACCCGCCGGCTGGCCGAGGAGCGCGGCTGCACGGTGTGGTCGGCCCGCGGCGGGGAGACCCTCAGGTCCGTCCCCTTCAACGTCGTACGCCGGCTGCTGCAACCCGCCCTGGTGTCCCTGCTGCCCGAGGAGGCCAGGGAGTACCTCGGCGACTGGTACGACATCGCCGGCCCCGCCCTCGGCATCGCCGACCCCGGCGGACGGCGGGCCGACCCGCAGGGCGTGTGCGACGGGCTGGTCGCCGCCGTGCGCCGGCTGGCCCGGCGGGAGTGGCCACTGGTACTGCTGGTCGACGACGCGCACTGGGCCGACCAGGAGACGCTGCGCTGGCTGGCCGCGTTCGCCGAGCGGCTGCACGATCTGTCCGTGCTGGTCGTGGTGGCCCGCCGGCCCGGCGAGGTGACCGGCGACAGCGCCCGCCACCTCGACGCGGTCGCCGCCGCCGCGGCCCGCCCCGAGACGACGCTGAGCGCCTTCACCCCCGACGCCACCGCCGGGCTCACCCGCGCGACCGTCGGCCCGCACGCCGACGCCCCGTTCTGCCGCGAGGTCTGGACCGTCACCGGCGGCAACCCCTACGAGACCGTCGAACTCCTGGCCAAGGTGCAGGACAGCGAGCTGGAGCCGGCCGAGTCCTCGGCCGGTGAACTGCGCGCGCTGAACCGCTCGGCACGCGGCGGCGGGCTCGTCGCCCGCCTGGAGGGGCTGGGCATCGACGCCACCCGGTTCGCCTGGGCGGCGGCCGTCCTCGGCACCGGCATCTCCGTCAACCTGGTCGCCCGGCTCACCACCATGCGCCCCGGACAGGCGCTGCGCTGCGCCGGGTCACTGTGCACGGCGCGCATCCTCACCGCCCCCGACCCGGCGGGTGCGCGGGCCGGCGACGGCGACCTGGAGTTCGTCCACCCGCTGATCGCCACCGCCGTCTACAACTCCATCCCCGACGCCCTGCGCACCGCCATGCACGGCATCGCCGCGCAGATCGTCACCGACTCCGGACGCGGCGCCGCGGCCGCCTCCCGGCACCTGCTCCAGGTCCACCCGGACGACGACTGGGAACTCGTCGAGCAGCTGCGCGAGGCCGCCCGCGAGCACCTCGCCGTCGGCGCCCCCGACGCCGCCCGCCGCTGCCTGGAACGCGCCCTGCGGGAACCGCCGCGGCCCGACGTGCACGCGCGCCTGCTCTACGAACTGGGCTGCGCCACCCTGCTCACCGCGCCCGCCCGGACCATCGGCCAGCTGCGGACCGCGCTCGCCATGCCCGGTCTCGACGGCCCCGCCCGCGTCGACGCCGTCTTCCGCCTCTCCCAGGCCCTGCTCCACAACGACCAGCTGGAACAGGCCGTCCGCACGGTCGAGGCGGAGGCCGCCCGGCACGAGGAGGGCCCCGCCCGGCTGCGGCTGCGGGCCGTGCAGTACATGTGGGAGGGCGTCCACGCCGGTGAGGCACCGGCCCCGCGGCGCTCCGAGCGGCTCGCCGGGCTCGCCCGCACCTGCACCGGCCGCGACAACTCCGAGCGCGCGCTGCTCATCCTGCGCGGCTTCGACGCCATGACCCACGGCGAGAACGCCGAGGAGGTCGTCGAGGCCTGCGACCGCGCCCTCGTCAACGGGCGGCTCGCCCCCGGGCTCGGCTGGACCGACACCGAGTGGGGCGTCGAACTGCTGATGATGCTCGGCAGCTCCTACGCCTACGCCGACCGCCTCGACCGCGCCGAGAACCTGTTCGCGGAGGCGCTGCGCACCTACACCACGGCCGGCTGGAGCGGCGGCCACCTCGCCCTCGCCCACGCCTTCCTCGGCCTGGCCTTCCGCCGGCAGGGCCGCCTGAGGGA
Organism: Streptomyces cinereospinus; assembly: GCF_042430725.1. Taxonomy (NCBI): domain Bacteria; kingdom Bacillati; phylum Actinomycetota; class Actinomycetes; order Kitasatosporales; family Streptomycetaceae; genus Streptomyces; species Streptomyces cinereospinus. Next base: position 29,248 of record NZ_JBHMCY010000017.1, read on the forward strand.
CGCCGAGACCGTGCTGCGCGAGTCCCTGCGCCTGGCCGAACGGGTCGGCCGCGGACTGCCCCTGTACTGGTCGGCGATGTGCGGCCTGGTCGACACCCTGCTCGCCCGCGGCCATGTGCGCGAGGCCTGGACCACCGCCGAGCAGTACGGCTTCGCCCCGCCCTACCCGTCCACGATCGTGCTGCCGGACACCCGCTCGGTGCGCGGCCGCCTGCTGCTCGCCGTGGGCCGCACCGAGGACGGCGTCAACGAACTGGAGGCGGCGGAGAAGGCGGCCGCCGTCCGGGGCGGCCACAACCCGGTGCTGGCCCCCTGGGCCGTCGACCTCGCCGGCGCCCTCGCCGCCCAGGACCCGGCCCGCGCCGCCCGGCTCGCCGCCGACGCCCGCCGCCGGGCCGAGCGGTTCGGCACCGACACCGCCATCGGCGAGGCCCTGCGCTGCGCCGCCCGCCTGGCGACCGGCCGGCGCAAGGTGGACCTCGCCGCGCGGGCCGTCACCTACCTGGAGGCCTCGCCCTGCCAGTACGAGCACGCCGCCGCCCGCATCGAGTACGGCCTCGCCGCCGGCTCCACCGGCGAGCTCGACCGGGGTCTGGCCCTGGCCCGCTCGTGCGGGGCGGACGGACTGGCGCGGCGGGCGAAGCAGGGGCTGGCGGCGCTGGAGGGCGGACTCAGTTGACGACGGGCCCGGAACCGCCGCCGGTGGCGGGCGGCGTGAAGATCCCGTAGTCGAAGTCGTCGCCGGGCAGGCCACCGTTCTGGTCGGTGCCGGTGTCTCCGCCGGTGGCGCCGGAGGGTGCTCCTCCGGGTGGGGTGCCGGTGTCTCCGCCGGCCGCGTCGGAGGGTTCTCCGTGGGGTGTGGTGCCGGTGCCGGTGTCTCCGCCGGTGGCGCCGGAAGGGTCCTCGGGGGGTGCCTGGTCGGTGCCGGTGTCTTCGCCGCCCGCGTCGGAGGGGTCCTCGGGAGGTGCCGCGCCGGTGTCACCGCCGCGCGCGACGGAGGTGCCGGAGGAGACGCACGGGTTGGAGCCGTCGTCGGTCAGTATCCATCCGCACGTGTCGGGAACCTTGGGGTTCTGGCTCGCCGTGGCGGCGAACGCGGGTGCGGACAGGGACGTGGCTCCGGCGGCCAGGACGGTCGCGGCCATGAGGAGGACGTAGCGGCGGGTGCTGGTGAGGAACATGGGAGTCGGTCCTTGCCTGCTCGGGGACTGGAGGAAGGCCGGCCGGTCCGCCGGCGGCGGCGTCGGCCGTGCATCCAGTCAGCCACCGGGCGGCACCCCGCGTCACGACACGGGAAGCCGGGACTTGACATGCCGCACCCTCGGCCGGTGTCCGCCCCGGCGGGCACCCGCTGGGCCGCCGCGAACGCCGAGTCCGCCGCCGGCACCCCGCAGTACACGGCCGTCCGGCGGCACGCCCGGCAGGCAGCAGCACCGCCCCGATCTCCTCGGGCGTGAGCCCGTTGCGCCGCGCGGCCCGGACACGCATGGCCGGCTCCTGGTAGCGGCCGTGCGCCACCGGCGCGGTCGGCGTGATCATGCTGCGGTCCCGGCGGGAGAGCGCCGGGCCGGACCGTCGAGGTGGCCCCGCGGTGCCGTGAGCACCGCCTCGGGGCACCGGGCGGTCGGCGCGGAGATCACGGCGAGCCGTTCCCGCAGGCCGTACGCGGCCGGCGCGTCGCGGCGGGCCGCGTACGCCACCTCACCGACCAGCCCGGGCATCTCGTCCGGCGGCTCCAGCGGGCGCACTCCCCGCTGTGGAACGCGATGGTGTCCGAGGAGACCACCGCGCCGCGGTGCGCGGTGCTCGACGCGCTCGCCGACGAACCGGGACCGGACCAGCGCGCGGTGGGGGAGCGGGTGGCGCCGGACCGGTCCGCCGTCGCCGAGGTGATCAGCCGGCTCGGCCGCACCGCAGGGGACTGCCGGACCAGGTCCGCGCCCCGCACGACGGCCGCCGCTTCCCGCTGCGCCCGACCGACGGCGGCACGCGCGCCCAGCGCGGAGGCCGGCGCTGCGCACGGCCCGGATGCACCGGGTGGTCCTCGCGCCGCTGACCGCGGCGGAGCAGACGCAGTTCCTGGACCTCGTCCGGCGGGTCGCGGACGCGGCGGAGGGGCTGCGCGACCCGGCCGGCCCCGCGGAGCCCCTGACGCGGACCTGACTCAGGCCCGGACGAACACCACCCACACCTGACCGGTGGCGAAGTTCAGCGGCTCGCCGTCCACCGTGGTGAACCGCGTGCCGTCCCCCGGCTCCGGCCGCTTCCACAGCGCGTCGTACGCCTTCCCGCCGCGCAGCACCTTCGCGGTGCCCGAGCCGACGGTCTCGGTGTACGGCGTGTTGTGGCCCCGGGAGTCGGCGTAACCGGACGGGCGGATCCGCACGTTCTGCACCACGACCGTCGAGGGCACCACCGGCCGGCCGTCGGTCGTCGCGGCGGCCGTGCCGTCCAGCGCGACCCGGTAGCGCTGCCGGCTCCCGTCCCAGGTGAAGGTGAAGCGGGCCGCCGGGTAGCGCACGGTCCGGACGGGCTCCGGGACACCGCCGTCCGGGGCGGCGCCGTAGCTGAAGCCGGTGGTGAGGGCGGAGACGCCGGGCGTGGCACGCAGCAGGCGGTGCGGGCGCACGTAGAGGTTGTGCGGGACGGCGCCGGCGCCGCGGAAGTAGGCGTCGGGCCTGCGGCCGGGCGGCTCGGCGCGCAGCGGTGCCCGGCCGACCAGCGGCAGCAGCCTGCGCTGCGCGCCGGAGAAGGCGAGCGCCGGGCGGTCGAACTGGCGCAGCAGTTCGAGATCGGTCTCGCGGGCGCTGCGCACCGGCCCGACGGCCTCCGGCAGCGTGCTCGCGTACACCGCCAGCAACCGGCTCAGGCCGCCCTCGACCGGTTCGACGTAGACGACGTCCGCCGCGCCGAGACCGGTGTGCGGGCGGGCCGCGCGCGCGTTGTCGATCTTCACGGCCAGCACGGGCGCCGCGCGCCGCGCCTGCTGCGGCCGGCTCGGGACCGGGGCCGGCGTCCAGGCCGCCGTCCGGGGCGGCCGGGGCGGCCGTCCGTCGTCCGGTGTGCCCCCGCCCGCGCAGCCCGCCGTGAGTGAACCCGCCGCCACCGCGCCCGCCACCACCGCCGTCGCGGCGGCACGCCGTCCGCGCGCTCTCCGTCCCGTGCTCTTGCCCACCGCTGCCACCCGACCAGTCCTGTGCGCTCGATCGTCCGTTAATACGTTCATCGATGGTCATACCTGGTCAGACAGGCGCATTACTACGAACACGCCGATCGCGCACGCCGGCCGGCCCGGTCGGCCCAGTCACCCGCCGGTCCGGCCCCGCCCGGACCGGCGGGTCCGGACCCGCCACGATTCGCCGTGGGCGCCCCGGGTACCCGGCCCGCACCGCAGTACCGGCAGGTGTGACCGCGACGGAGGGAGTGCGGGTGATGAGGGCTGTGACGTGGCAGGGCAAGCGGGACGTGCGGGTGGAGCACGTACCCGATCCGCGGATCGAGGAGCCGACCGACGCCGTCATCCGTATCACCTCGACCGGGCTGTGCGGCTCCGACCTGCACCTGTACGAGGTGCTCACCCCGTTCATGACGCCGGGCGACGTCCTCGGCCACGAACCCATGGGCATCGTCGAGGAGGTCGGCCCCGGCGTACCGGACCTGGCGGTCGGCGACCGGGTCGTGGTGCCGTTCCAGATCGCGTGCGGCAACTGCTGGATGTGCCTCAACTCGCTGCCCACGCAGTGCGAGACGACCCAGGTCACCGGCGAGGGCATGGGCGCGGCCCTGTTCGGCTACACCCGCCTGTACGGCGCGGTGCCGGGCGCCCAGGCCGAGTACCTGCGCGTCCCGCAGGCCCAGTACGGACCGATCAAGATCCCGCAGGGCCCGCCCGACGACCGGTTCCTGTACCTGTCCGACGTGCTGCCCACCGCCTGGCAGGCGGTCGCGTACGCCGACGTGCCGCAGGGCGGCTCCATCGCCGTCCTCGGGCTCGGGCCGATCGGCGACATGGCCTGCCGGGTGGCCCAGGTCCGCGGCGCCGGCCGGGTGTTCGGCGTCGACCTGGTCTCCGACCGGCTGCGCCGGGCCGCGGCACGCGGTGTGGAGACCTACGACCTGCGCGCCTTCGACAGCGAGAAGGAGCTCGTCGCCGCGATCCGCGACCAGACCGACGGCCGCGGCCCCGACGCCGTGATCGACGCGGTCGGCACCGAGGCGCACGGCAGTCTCGCCGCCCGCCTGGCCCAGCAGGCCTCCAGCATGCTGCCCCGCAAGCTCAGCGGCCCGCTCGCCGAACGCTTCAGCGTCGACCGGCTCGCCGCCCTGCACACCGCCATCGAACTGGTCCGCCGCGGCGGCACCCTGTCGCTGGTCGGCGTCTACGGCGGCATGGCCGACCCGCTGCCGATGCTCACCATGTTCGACAAGCAGCTGCAGATCCGGATGGGCCAGGCCAACGTCCGCCGCTGGGTCGACGAGATCCTGCCGTACCTGACCGACGAGGACCCGCTCGGCGTCGACGACTTCGCCACCCACCGGGTGCCGCTGGACGAGGCGCCCCGGGCCTACGAGATGTTCCAGCACAAGCGGGACGGCGCCGTGAAGGTCGTGATGCGGCCCTGAGTCCGGGTCCGGCTCAGGCCCGCGGCGCGAGGATCTCCGCGAGGTCGTAGCGCACCGGCTCCTCCAGCTGGGCGTACGTGCAGCTCTCCGGTGCCCGGTCCGGCCGCCAGCGGCGGAAGCGGGCCGTGTGCCGGAACCGCGCGCCGTTCTCCATGTGGTCGTACGCCACCTCGCACACCCGCTCCGGACGCAGCGGCACCCACGACAGGTCCTTCTTGCCGGACCAGCGGCTCGGTGCCCCCGGCAGCCGGGCCGTCTCGTGCGCCGCCTCCTGGGCCCAGGCCGCCCACGGATGCCCCGCCGCGTCGTCCAGGCGCAGCGGCTCCAGCTCCTCGACCAGCTCCGCGCGCCGGGCCATGGAGAAGGCGGCGGACACGCCGACGTGCTGCAGGGCGCCGGTGCCGTCGTACAGGCCGAGCAGCAGGGAGCCGACGACGGGCCCGCTCTTGTGCAGCCGGTAGCCGGCCACCACGACGTCCGCGGTGCGTTCGTGCTTGACCTTGAACATCGCCCGCTCGTCCTGGAGGTAGCGCAGCGTGAGCGGCTTGGCGACCACACCGTCCAGGCCCGCTCCCTCGTACTGCTCGAACCACCGCCCCGCCAGCTCGATGTCGGTCGTCGCCGGCGCCACGTGCACCGGGGCGGTCACCCCGGACAGCGCCGTGACCAGCTCCGCGCGGCGGTCGGCGAGCGGCACCCGCACCAGCGACCGGTCGGCCAGCGCCAGCAGGTCGAAGGCGACGAACGAGGACGGCGTCCGTTCGGCCAGCGTCCGCACCCGTGAGCCGGCCGGGTGGATCCGCTCGGTGAGCGCGTCGAAGTCGAGCCGTCCCTCCCGCGCGATCACGATCTCTCCGTCCAGCACGCAGCGCTGCGGCAACCGCTCCGCCAAAGCCGCCACCAGTTCCGGGAAGTACCTGGTCAGCGGCTTGGTGGTGCGGCTGGCGAGTACCACCTCGGCCCCGTCACGGAACACGATCGCCCGGAAGCCGTCCCACTTCGCCTCGTAGTGCATCCCCGGCGGGATCCGGGCCACGGACTTGGCGAGCATCGGCTTGACGGGCGGCATCACCGGCAGGTCCATGACTCGACTGTAGGCGGACCGCGGACGCGGCGCCGTGCGAGGCGCACGGGGTGCGCCTACCGTGGCTGACATGGGTGACGCGGTGGAACTCCAGGCGGGCGGCCGGACCGTACGGCTGTCCAGCCCCGGCAAGGTCTTCTTCCCGGAGCGCGGCTTCACCAAGCTGGACCTCGCCCGCTACTACCTCGCCGTCGGCCCCGGCATCCTGCGCGCCCTGCGCGACCGGCCGACCACCCTGGAGCGCTACCCGGAGGGCGTGACCGGCGAGTCCTTCTTCCAGAAACGGGCCCCCAAGAACATGCCCGACTGGATCCCCACCGCCCACATCACCTTTCCCAGCGGGCGCAGCGCCGACGAGATGTGCCCCACCGAGGAGGCCGCCGTGCTGTGGGCCGCCCAGTACGGCACCCTCACCTTCCATCCCTGGCCGGTGCGCCGCGCCGACGTCGACAGCCCCGACGAACTGCGCATCGACCTCGACCCGCAGCCCGGCACCGACTACGACGACGCGGTCCGCGCCGCCCGCGAACTGCGCGCCGTCCTGGACGAGTTCGGCGGCCTGCGCGGCTTCCCCAAGACCTCCGGCGGCCGGGGCCTGCACGTCTTCGTGCCGATCGAGCCGCGCTGGACCTTCACCCAGGTCCGCCGGGCCGCCATCGCCGTGGGCCGGGAGCTGGAGCGGCGGATGCCGCGGCACGTCACGACCCGGTGGTGGAAGGAGGAGCGGGGCGAGAAGATCTTCGTCGACTACAACCAGACCGCCCGGGACCGCACGATCGCCTCCGCCTACTCCGTGCGCCCCCGCCCGCACGCCCCCGTCTCGGCGCCGCTGCGCTGGGAGGAGGTCGGGGTGGCCCGCCCCCGGGACTTCGACCTCGCGACGATGCCCGCGCGCTTCGCCGAACTCGGCGACGTGCACGCGGGCATGGACGACCGTCGTCACTCCCTGGACGCGCTGCTGGAGCTGGCCGCCCAGGACGAGCACGACCACGGGCTCGGCGACCTGCCGTACCCGCCCGAGTACCCCAAGATGCCGGGGGAGCCCAAGCGGGTACAGCCGAGCCGCGCGAAGAAGAGCCGGCCTACAGCTCCTTGATCCGGATGTCGCGGTAGGAGACGACGTCCGTCGTGCCGTGCACCTGGAGCCCGAGGTAACCCGAGGCGAACCGCCGCCCGTCCGTGCCCGGGTCGTCCGAGCGGGGCGGGGCGAAGTCCAGACCGCCGACGTTGTCGAACTCGTTGATCAGCCGGCCGTTGCGGTAGACCGAGTAGTGCTGGTCCACCACCCGGATCTCGTAGTCGTTCCAGGTGCCCTTCTGCGTCACGCCCGCACCCGCGAGCCCGACCCGGTCGAAGCCGTAGACCGACCCCGTCTTGTACATGTCGCCGTCCGGCCGGTCGAGCACCTGCACCTCGTGCCCGTACTTGATGGCGACCCACTCCGGCCGCGGCTCCTCCGGGTGGTCGTGGACGTACGGGAACCGCACGAACACCCCGGAGTTGGCGTTGCCGGTGCCGGGAGCGTCGTCCCGCCACTGGAGCCTCAGCGAGAAGTCGCCGTACTTGCGCTGCGGGAACCACAGCATGCCGAGCCCGGCCTCGGTGGTGCCGCTGGTCATCGACCCGTTGGCGTTCAGGGCGAACGAACCGCCGCCCACGTGCTGCCACCGGGCGAAGGAGCCGGCCGTGCCGTCGAACAGCGCGTGGTACCCCTCGGTCTGGCCGGGGCGGCCGATGCCGGACTGCCGGGCGGCCCGGGTGATCCGGTTGTGCTCCCGCTGGTCGATCACGCCGTCCGTGAGGAGCTCGTCGAGGACCGTCTTCACGTGCTTGAGGAACAGCGCGTGCGACGTCCACTCCCTCTCGTCCTCGATCAGCTCGTTGATCCGGCACCGGTCCGCGGTGAGCCGGTTCGGCACCCCCGAGTCGACCGTGCCGACGATCACCGTCTCCCGTTCGTCGTACTCGGGACAGGGCGGCGCGGGCACGTTGCCGGCGACCACCGTGAAGCTCACGGTCAGCGCCGCGGAGGTGTTGCCCGCCCGGTCGGTCGCCCGGTACGCGAGCGTGTGCGCGCCCGCCCGGTCGACGGTCACGGGCCCGGTGTACGCGAGGTACGGCCCGCCGTCGAGCGAGTACTCGACGCCCGCGACCCCTCCGTCGTCGGTGGCGCTGACGGTGACCCTGGCGCTCGCCACGTACGCCCCGTCGGAGTTCCGCGTCCCCTCGACGGTCGCACCGGTCACCGGCGGGGTGGTGTCCTGCGGCGGCGCGCTGACCACGGTGAACTGCACGTTCTTCTCCGCCGCCACGTTGCCCGCCTTGTCGGTGGCGCGGTAGCGGACGGTGTGGGTGCCGACCTGGTGCACCATCACCGGCTGGGTGTACGGCTGCCAGGCCCCGGACGCGCCGATCGCGTACTCGACGGTGTTGACGCCGGACCCGGTGTCGGACGCGGTGACGGTGACGGTCGCCATGTCGACGTAGCTGCCGTCGGGGTTCGTGACGCCGCTGACCGTCGCCGAGGTCTCCGGCGCCGTCGTGTCGTCCGTCTGCGGCGCCACCACCGTGAACGCGGCGCTCCGCTCGGCGGACACGTTGCCCGCCCTGTCGAACGCCCGGTAGCGGACCTGGTGACTGCCGACCTGGTCGACCACGACCGGGGCGGTGTACGGCTGCCAGGCGCCGTCCGGCCCGATCGCGTACTCGATCCGGTCGACGCCGGAGCCACCCGTCTCGTCCGTCGCGTCAACGGTCACGCTGGCCGAGCCGACGTACTCGCCCGCCTGGTTGCGGACGCCGCTGACCTGCGCCGAGGTCGACGGCGCGGTGGTGTCCTCGCCGCTGCCCTCGGTGACCGTCAGGATGCCCTGCATCTGCCCGTGGCCGGGGATCGTGCAGTGGTAGAAGTACCGGCCCGGGGTGAGCGTGACCTCGGCGGTGTGCCGCCCGCCCTGGTCGTCGTTGGGGTTGGCGAGGAGGTTGAGCTGGACGTCGCCGTTGAACTCCGGGTCGCTGGTGACGAACGTCAGCGTGTGCGGCATGCCGGTGGTGTTGCCGGTGGCCTCGCTGTTCTCGAAGACGATCGTGGCCGGCCCGGCCACCGCGGTCGCGGGGGCCGAGAGGTACCTGTCGATGCCGTTGCCCGCCGTCCAGGTCAGGACCTGGGCGGCGGCCCGTGCGGGCTCCCGGGCCTGCTGCCCGGTCGCCGTCGTGGCCTGCAGGCCCAGCACCATCAGGAGCGCGGCCAGCAGCCCCGCCCACACTCTTCGTCGGCCCGTCACCGCTGTGCCCCTCTCGCCAGCTGGTCGGCGGCCGGCGTGGCACCGCCGCCGGTGTACGTCACGCGCCACAACGCCGACCTGGCGTCCGAGGTGAAGAAGCCGCGCCCGTAGTCGAGGACGTACAGCGCGCCGTCCGGACCGAACTTCCAGTCCATGAGGTTCCTGATGCCGTCGTTGCCGACCGGCACGATCTTCTTCAGCGACTCCGAGTGCACCGGCAGCCCGCCGTCACCCAGCGTCTCCGGATCCATCAGCACGGCGTTGCGCGGCTGGTCGGCGTCGTAGAAGTCGCCGACGAACCACTTGCCGTCCCAGTACGCGGGCCACTTGACCTCGCTGGCCGCCGACACGTCCTCGGACCGGTACACCGGCCCGTTCATCGCCGCCTGCCCGCCGCCCTTGAGCCACGGCAGCCGGTAGGTGGCCTCCTCCTGCCGGTAGGACGGGACGCCGTTCGCGTCCCGCGGGAAGTCCGGGGCGCCGCCCTGGGGCGAGTACCAGATGTTGTTGCCGGTGACCGGCGGAAGGTTGACCAGGCCGTCGTTGTTCGGCGACTCGTTCCTCGGGTGGTCGCAGTCGTACCAGCCGAGCGGCTTCGACGGATCCGGCAGGTTGCGGTCCCGGTAGGGCTGCTTGTTGCCCATGCAGTACGGCCAGCCCCGGTTGCCCGCCTCGGTGATGGCGGCGAAGGTGTCGTACTTGGCCGGGCCCCAGGTCGTGGAGGGCGCCGAGGCGTCCGGGCCGACCCAGCCCGCGTACAGGACGTCGGTCTTCTTGTCGACGAAGATGCGGGCCGGGTTCCTGACCCCCATCACATAGATCTCGCCGCGCGTCTTGCCGCCGCCCTCGTCGGTCTCCTCGCCGGTGAAGAGGTTGCCCTCCGGGAGCGTGTAGGTCCCGTCGGGCTCGGGGTGGATGCGCAGGATCTTGCCGTTGAGGTTGTTGGTGTTGCCGGCGGTGCGGCGCGCGTCGGCGAAGGAGAGGCCCTTGTAGTTCGGCTCCGGGTTGTTGCCGGAGTAACCGCCGCTGAAGCCGCTGGAGTTGTTGTCACCGGTCGCGATGTACAGGTTGCCCCGGGAGTCCCAGGTCATCCCGCCGCCCGCGTGGCAGCAGCTGTGGATCTGCACCGGCCAGGCCAGGAGCACCTTCTCGCTGCCCAGGTCGAGCTTGTTGGTGGCGAGGTCCAGGGTGAAGCGGGAGACGCGGCGCTCGGCCGTCCGGGCATCCCGGTCGATCTCCGAGTGCGGCGTGTAGTGCAGGTACACCCAGCCGTTGTCCTCGAAGCGCGGGTCGAGCTCGATGCCGAGCAGGCCCTCCTCGACCTTCACCAGCTCGTCGCCGCCGCCCTTGTTGCCGAAGACGGTGAGCGCCCCGGCGAGCGTGACCTCCTCGGTCTTCGGGTCGTAGACGTGGATCTCGCCCGAGCCCTTGCCGATCTCGGGGTCGTTCCAGTCGGTGACCACCGGCCGGGAGGAGTCGGCGCCGCCGCGGCCGATGTAGAGGACGCGGCCGTCGGGGGCGGTGACCAGGCCGTGCGGCTCGCCGATCTGGTCGTTCTGTCCCGGCTGGTTGGGCCGCGTCAGCCGCTCGGCCCGGTAGTTGCCGCTGATGGTCGCCTTGCAGTCGGCCCGGACGAGCCGGGTGGTCCACATCAGGGCGCCGCGCAGATGGGCGCGGAAGTCGGTCTCGTCGTACGACGACACCGTGCCGCCCATGCCGGTGTAGAAGGAGCGGCCGCCGTCGTAGTCGTGGCACCAGCTGATCGGGTGGTCCCAGCCGTTGGCGCTCGCGCCGGGCCGGTACGACGACTCGCGCACCCGGGCCACGGTGTGCACCGTGCCGGAGGGGTTCCTCACCCAGTTCGGCCACTGGTCGGGGCGTTTCCACTGCACCGGCAGGTCCTTGGTGGCCGGATGCAGGCGGTCGCCCACCTCCACGGTGGCCCGCTGCACGGCCGCCGGGCTGTTCGCTGCCGGGCGGGCGCCGACGAGGCCGGTGAACCAGTCGGAGTAGGGCTCCGCGCGGGCCGCGTCATGGATGCCGACGAAACCGCCGCCCGCCTCCATGTAGGTCTCCAGGCCCGCCTCCTGTTCCGGGTCCAGCATGTCGCCGCCGCCGGTCAGGAAGACCACTGCGTTGTAACGGCCCAGGCTGGTCGCGTCGGTGAAGACCGCGGCGTCGTCGGTGGCCTCGACCCTGAAGCGCTCGTTCGCCGGACCGGACAGGCCGATCCGCTCGATCGCCTCGATACCGGCGTTCACCACCGGCGACTCGTCGCCGGCCGCCGCGGAACCGTAGAAGATCAGCACGCGGACGTTCGCGCCGCCGGGCGGCGACGGGAGGGACATCGTTGTCGGCGAGGGCTCCGGAGCCGGGAGCGCACCCGCGGCGGGGCCGGAGAGCAGCCCCGCGACGACTAATCCAGCTGTCAAGAGGGCCGTCCCGGCCCGCTTTCCCACCCTAGTCCGGTTCGGCTCCCTCGAAGTCATGGGTCTGTGGTGCGATGTGGACCGCATGTGGTCATCCACCCCTCGTCGGTCACAGCAACAGCGCCTGAGAAGCTAGACCCCTTTGCTCGGTTCGCCAATAGGTATGACCGCAATCGGACGAACTTTGTCCTGGGTGTGGATAAACGCGGCACGTCCCGCTAGCGTCTCGAATCCCGTACCGGAGTGGGGAGTTCGGCATGGACAGACGTGGTTTCAACCGGCGGGTCCTCCTGGGCGGCGCCGCCGTCGCGACATCCTTGTCCCTGAGTTCGGAGGCGACCGGCGCCGCTGAGGCGCCGGCCCGGACGGCCCCGGCCGGCGGCGCGGTCCGGCACCTCAAGCTCTACGCCGAGAAGCTGGCCGACGGGCAGCTCGGCTACGGCTTCGAGAAGGGCCGGGCGAGCATCCCGGGCCCGCTGATCGAGCTCAACGAGGGCGACACGCTGCACATCGAGTTCGAGAACACCACCGACGTGGCGGCGAGCCTGCACGTGCACGGCCTGGACTACGAGATCACCAGCGACGGCACCAGACTCAGCAGGAGCCATGTGGAGCCGGGCGCGACGCGCACCTACACCTGGCGCACCCACGCCCCCGGCCGCCGCACGGACGGCACCTGGCGGGCGGGCAGCGCGGGCTACTGGCACTACCACGACCACGTGGTGGGCACCGACCACGGCACCGGCGGAGTCAGGAGGGGCCTGTACGGCCCGGTGATCGTCCGCCGGAGGGGCGACGTCCTTCCCGACCGCACCCATACGATCGTCTTCAACGACCTGCTCATCAACAACCGGCCGCCGCACACCGGACCCGACTTCGAGGCCACGGTGGGCGACCGGGTCGAGTTCGTCATGATCACCCACGGCGAGTACTACCACACCTTCCACCTGCACGGACACCGCTGGGCCGACAACCGCACCGGCACGCTGACCGGCCCCGAGGACCCCAGCCAGGTCATCGACAACAAGATCGTGGGCCCGGCCGACTCCTTCGGCTTCCAGGTGATCGCGGGGGAGGGGGTGGGCGCCGGGGCGTGGATGTACCACTGCCACGTGCAGAGCCACTCGGACATGGGGATGGCGGGCCTGTTCCTGGTGAAGAAGGCGGACGGCACGATCCCGGGCTACGAGCCGCACGCACCCCACGAGCCGCAGGGGGCGGACGGCACCGGGACGGCCGGGGGCGCGCACGCGGGCGCCGGGGAGGCCGGGGGCGCGCACGGGGCCCACCAGCACTGAACGGGCCGTGCTCGGGGCGGTGCGGGGCCGTCGAGCGCCGGGTGGTCTGTGCTCGGGGCGGTGCGGGGCCGTCGAGCGCCGGGTGGTCTGTGTTCCGGGGCGGCGTGGGGGGCGTCGGCGCGGAGCGGCCCGCGCCCGGGGCGGCACCGGCCCATCCGCGTCACGTGGCCGGCGCCCGGGGCGGTGCGGGGCTGCCGGGAGCGGCCGTCGCGCCCTTGTGGCGTGCGGTTATCCTGATCGGCAATCGCCGGTGAGGAGTCCCCAAGTGTCCGAGGCAGGTTCCCGTCCCACGCTGGAGGCCGTGGCCGCCCGGGCCGGGGTGTCACGGGCCACCGTCTCGCGGGTGGTCAACGGCGGCGACGGGGTGCGCGAGCCGCTGGCCGAGCGGGTGCGGCGGGCCGTCGAGGAACTCGGGTACGTCCCCAACCAGGCGGCCCGCAGCCTGGTGACCAGACGCCACGACGCCGTCGCCGTCGTCATCGCCGAGCCGGAGACGCGGGTCTTCGCCGACCCCTTCTTCGCCCTCCAGCTGCGCGGCATCAGCAAGGAGCTGACGACCCACGACAACCAGCTCGTGCTGCTGCTGACCGAGGGCCGCGACGACCACGCCCGCGTCGGCCGGTACCTCGCCGGCGGCCATGTGGACGGCGTGCTGGTGTTCTCCCTGCACCTCGACGACGCCCTGCCCGCCCTGATCCAGGGCGCCGGCATCCCGACCGTGTTCGGCGGACGGCCGGGCTGGAGCAGCGACGACGACGGCGCCGTGTACGTCGACAGCGACAACCGGGGCGGCGCCCGGGCGGCCGTACGCCATCTCGTCGGCCTGGGCCGCAGGCGCGTCGCGCACATCGCCGGGGCCCTGGACCAGACGTCCGCGGTGGACCGGCTCGACGGCTACCGGGACGTGCTGCCCGGCGCCGACCCGCGGCTGATCGCCGAGGGCGACTTCACCCCGGCCGGGGGCGAGCGGGCGATGCGCGCGCTGCTGGAGCGCTGTCCCGACCTGGACGCCGTGTTCGCCGCCAACGACCTCATGGCCTCCGGCGCCCTGCGGGTCCTGCGGGAACGCGGGCGGCGGGTCCCCGGCGAGGTCGCCGTGGTGGGCTTCGACGACATGGCGCCCCTCGCCGAGCAGACCGACCCGCCGCTGACCACGGTCCGTCAGGACATCGAGGAGATGGGCCGCCTGATGGCCCGCCTCCTGCTCGGCCGCCTGCGCGGCGGGCCCGGCGAGGCGGCCGGCGGCACGGCGGCCGGCGTCGTCCTGTCCACGACCCTGGTCCGCCGCGCCTCCGCGTAGCGGCGGCTCAGTCCTGCGGCTCGGGGCTCCGGATCACCGCGAAGCGGGCGCCGTACGGATCGGCCGGCTCGGCGACGCGCCCCACGTCCGGCACGTCGACGGCCTCCGTCCGGACCGTGCCGCCGGCTCCCGCGCCCGGCCCACCGCGGCGTCCGCGTCGGGCACCTCGCAGTACGGCAGCCAGTGCGCCACGTCCTCCATGGGGGCGTCGGCCGGCGGACCGTCACCGCCGAACCCGGCGTCCTCGCCCAGCCCGGCCGGGTTCACGCAGGTGTTCGAGACGCGGGGATGCCCACCGACGGCGTCCCCCGGCCGAGCAGCGCGTTGCAGCAGCCGGCGGCGGACGCGACGCCCGGCGTGTACGAAGCGGACGGCGCCGTCGAGGCCGGGGGCGCCGACATCGAGCCGGTTCGGCGTGGCGTGGACGGAACGGGAGGTGAGCATCGTCGCCTCCCGGAGGCGCCGTTGCCCGCAGTGCCGGGACTCGCACCACCCGTGGACCCCCGCGTGCCGAAGCCGCGCCGGCGGTCACCGGCCGGGGCGGGCGGGGTTCCGCGCGTTCCGGCCGCGCCCGCGCGCCGCCGTGCGCCACGCCCCGACGCGCGGGCATCATCGGGGCGGCCGTCACAGGGAGGGCGGCCGTCATGGAGGGTGGCCGGGGCGGCGCCGGAGCCCCGCAACGGGGCGTTGAGCGTGCGTTGATCGAACGTTTTTCACGCCGCGGCAGGCTCGGATCCATGCACTCCGAAACCATCAGCCCCGCGGACACCGCCTGGCAGGCCCAGGCGCTGTGCGCGCAGACCGGGGCGGACTTCTTCTTTCCCGAGCCGGGCAGCTCCGTGCGGGAGGCGAAGCGCATCTGCGGCCTGTGCGAGATGCGCGCCGCCTGCCTGGAGTACGCCCTGGCCAACGACGAACGCTTCGGCGTCTGGGGCGGCCTGTCCGAGAAGGAACGCCTCCAGTTGCGCCGCACTCCCTGGTGACCGGGGGGCGGGCGCCGTCCGGCGCCCGCGCGCCGCGTCGGTCAGGCCGCCCCGCGCGCGGCCATCCGCGCCTTGCGCGCCGCCAGCCTCTCGTCGAACTTCGCGGCCTCGGTGTCCAGGCCGTTCATGAAGAGCCCGAGCTCCTCCTGCGCCTTGACGCCCTCGGGCCCGAGCCCGTCGATCTCCAGCACCTTCAGGAAGCGCAGCACGGGCTGGAGCACGTCGTCGTGGTGGATGCGCAGGTTGTAGACCTCGCCGATGGCCATCTGCGCGGCGGCCCGCTCGAAGCCGGGGATGCCGTGGCCGGGCATGCGGAAGTTGACGACGACGTCCCGCACCGCCTGCATGGTCAGGTCGGGCGCCAGCTCGAAGGCCGACTTCAGCAGGTTGCGGTAGAACACCATGTGCAGGTTCTCGTCGGTCGCGATCCGCGCCAGCATCCGGTCGCAGACCGGGTCGCCCGACTGGTGGCCGGTGTTGCGGTGCGAGATGCGGGTCGCGAGCTCCTGGAAGGCGACGTAGGCGATCGAGTGCAGCATCGAGTGGCGGTTGTCCGACTCGAAGCCCTCGCTCATGTGCGCCATGCGGAACCGCTCCAGCTGGTCCGGGTCCACCGCGCGCGAGGTGAGCAGGTAGTCCCGCATCACGATGCCGTGCCGGCCCTCCTCGGCGGTCCAGCGGTGCACCCAGGTGCCCCAGGCGCCGTCGCGGCCGAACAGGGAGGCGATCTCGTGGTGGTAGCTGGGCAGGTTGTCCTCGGTCAGCAGGTTGACGACCAGCGCGATCCGGCCGATCTCCGTGACCTTGGACTGCTCCTTGTCCCAGGCCTCGCCGTCCTCGAAGAGGCCGGGGAAGTTGCGGCCGTCGGTCCACGGCACGTACTCGTGCGGCATCCAGTCCTTGGTGGTCTTCAGATGGCGGTTGAGCTCCTTCTCGACCACTTCCTCCAGGGCGTACAGCAGCCGGGCGTCGGTCCAGACGGAAGGGCTGCCGAGGTGCGGAGAGGTGATCGTCACGGGTACTCCAGGGGGACGTGGGACGAACGGAATCAGGTCCGGCTGGCGGTGCCGGAACTTACGGGATCGTAGGCTACGAACCCGTAGGTTACGAAGCCGTAGGTTAAGGGCGCTGTAAAGACCGCTGTTCAGGCCCGCTTGCCCGGCCGAACGAACACTTCAGGCGTACAGCTCCCGCAGCCGTACCGAGAGGCATGTCACACACCCTTCGAGCTTCTCGAACTCGCTGATGTCCACGACGACCGGCGTGTAGCCGAGGTCCGTGAACAGCGCGGCCGTCTTCGGGGCGCCGGCCGCCATGAGCAGCTTGTCGCCGCCGAGCAGCACCACGGCGGAGCCGGAGGCCTCCGGCACGTGCAGGAAACGCCCGAACAGGGACGGCGTGTCCCGCAGCGGCATGTGCCCGATCACGGTCCCGTCGGGCAGCGCCGTGACCGCCGACTTCAGGTGCAGCACCGTGCCGACGGGGACGGCGACCACCCGCGCGCCGAGCGGTTCGAAGGCGGCCCGCAGCTGCCGCACGCCGGCGGCGTTGGTGCGCCCGCCACGGCCGACGTAGAGCGTGTTCCCGATCTTCAGCACGTCACCCCCGTCCAGCGTGCCCGGCTCCCGGACCCGGTTCACCGAGCAGCCCAGACGGGCGACGACCTCCTCGACGCCCGCGGTCTCGTCCCGCCGGGACGCGGCGCCGGAACGCGCGATCAGGGCGACGTTCCGGTACATGACGACGGTGTCCTCGACGAAGACCGCGTCCGGGCAGTCGTCGGCCGGGTCGACCTCGACCGTCTCCCAGCCGTGCGTGCGCAGCGCCTCCGCGTACGCCGCCCACTGCCCGGCCGCGAGCTCGACGTCGGCCCTCTCCCGCTGGATGTGCGTCACCAGGCCTTCGGCGAGGCGCGGGCCGGGGCGACGGATGAGGGCCTTCTTGCTGGGCACGTGCGGTCTCCGTATCGGATGGGCTGCTTGCCGGTCCGGTTGCCCGGGTGCGGCCGGAACCGGTCGCGGACCGGCCGGCGTCCTGCAGGGCCATTGTCGGAGACGGCGGGCCCGCGGGCCGCCCGGAACGGACGGACCCGCCGCGACGACGTGCTCCGGTCCGCCGGCCTCAGAGGGCCGCGAGGGCCTGCGGAGTGGTCTCCCGGAGCTCCCCGTCCAGCGGCAGCCAGCGCGTGACGCCGATCGACTCCAGGAACGGCAGGTCGTGGCCGGCCACGACCAGCGCCCCCCGGTACGACTCCAGGGCCGTGGTGAGCTGCCGCACGCTCGCCATGTCCAGGTTGTTCGTCGGCTCGTCCAGCATCAGCAGCTGGGGCGCCGGTTCGGCCGGCATCAGCGCGGCCAGCGTCGCGCGGAAGCGTTCGCCGCCGGACAGCGTGGCCACCTGCTGGTCGGCGGGGCAACGCGTGTCGAGACACCGGAAGGCGGCGACCACCGGGCGGGCCGTGAGCCCGAAGGGTGGGGGAGAACGGGTGAAGCCCTGCTCCGCAAGGACGGCTCGGCCGCCGAGGTCGCACGCGGCGTGCACACCGGACGGGTGTGACGCGGTGTCTCAGGACCTCAGAGGAGCAACGTCCTTCTCCCATCGGCGGCAACAGGACGCTGAACACCGTAGGAGCGGCGCCGGTGCCCCGTCAAAGGATTCACGGGCGTCCGCCGCCGGGGCGCACCGGCACGCCGGCCGGGCTCAGTACGCGTCCCGCAGCAGCTCCGTCAGGTCGTGGTCCAGGTCGAGGCGGGCGTGTTCCAGGCCCTCGGGCACCAGCGCGCGCGTCGCCCGGAGGAACCGGCGCAGCTCACCCGAGCGGACGTGCACGACGGCGACGCCCTCGCAGGCGTGGAACTCCAGCACCGTACGGTCGTAGCCGTACGGCCGCACCCGCACGTCGCCCTGGCCCTCCGCGCCCCGCAGGCCGGCCGCCAGCAGCTCGCGGGCGAACGTCCAGCAGACCGCCTCCCCCCGCAGCGTGGCGGGGGCCGGGAAGGTCATGCGGACCGCGAACGGATCGCCCAGGTCGTAGCCGAGCGTCGCGGGGATGCTCGGCATCCGCGGCGCGGCGGCGACGAGGCGCGCCTCGACGGGCTGCTCGATGACGGTGGACATGGCCTTGCTCCCTTGTGACGGCCGGACGGACTGCCGGCGCCGAGGCCGGGCACTGGGTGAGACGACGGAATCGGCGCGTCCGTGCACCCGCGCGCGGGGTGACCTCCGTCACCGTGCACGGCGCGCGGTGAGGGGGCCGCGTCGCCCGTCCGCAGAGCTGACCGGGCCCCGAGTGCCGTAGTAGTGCCCCACGACGGGGGTACTCGGTCGCCCGACGCGAGAGGAAGTGAGAGGACATGCCGAGCGGTTCGAGCCCGAAGCGGGAACGACAGTACGAGCACATCAAGAAGAGTGCGCAGGAGCGGGGCGAGAGCACCGGCCGCGCCAAGGAGATCGCGGCGCGCACGGTGAACAAGGAACGCGCCCGCTCCGGCGAGTCCAGGACGGCCGGCCGTACGTCCACCCAGGACACGCCGTCCGGCAAGCGGGGCGGCCGGCGGTCCGGCAAGGGATCCCAGGGGCCCACCTACGACCAGCTGTACGAGGAGGCCAAGCGGCGCAACGTCCACGGCCGTTCGGACATGAACAAGCAGCAGTTGCAGCGGGCCCTCGGTAAGTGAGGCCGCCTCGGGCGGCCCGGCCGGCGGGCCGCCCGGCCCCGTACCCTCGTCCTCACCATGACGACGACCGTACGCGTTCCCGAGGGCTGGCCCGGCACCGAGGAGGAGGCCCGCGCGATCCAGGACGAGTTGCGCCGCCGGGTGGTGCTGGACGAGCCGGGGCCGCCGCCCGGCACCGGCCACGTCACCGGCGTCGACGTCGCCTACGACGACGAGCGGGACACGGTGGCGGCCGCGGCCGTGGTGCTGGACGCGGCCACCCTGGAGGTCGTCGCCGAGGCCACCGCGGTCGGGCGGATCTCCTTCCCGTACGTGCCCGGCCTGCTGGCCTTCCGGGAGATCCCCACCGTGCTGGCCGCCCTCGACGCCCTGCCGTGCCCGCCCGGCCTGGTGGTCTGCGACGGCTACGGCCTCGCCCACCCGCGCCGCTTCGGGCTCGCCAGCCACCTCGGCGTCCTCACCGGCCTGCCCACGATCGGCGTCGCGAAGAACCCCTTCGCCTTCACCCACGCCGACCCGGCGCCCGCGCGCGGGTCGTCGTCCCCGCTGCTGGCCGGCGACGAGGAGGTCGGCCGCGCCCTGCGCACCCAGGAGGGCGTCAAGCCGGTCTACGTCTCCGTCGGGCACCGCGTCGGCCTGGACCGGGCCTGCGCCCACGTGCTGCGGCTCAGCCCGCGCTACCGCCTGCCGGAGTCCACCCGCCGCGCCGACGCCCTGTGCCGCCGCGCCCTGCGCGACGCCACCACCCCGGGGACGGGCCCGGGCCCGGAGTGAGCAGGGGCGTGGGCGCGGCCTGCGTGCGGCCCTCCGCGGCCGGGCGCCCCGCCCGCGTGCGTGCCCGCGCTGCCGGCGAGGGCCCTTCGTCCCGGGCGCGGAACGGCCGGACTGAGTACCCGCACCTGCCCGGCGCGGCCCTTCTGAGTACCCCTACGGATGCCGGGGCACCGGCCTGGTCGGCAGGCTGGCCCGCATGACGACGCACCGCGCCCGCGCTCCCCAGCACCCCGCCCGAGCGAGCCGGTCCGGCGAGCGGGTCGTGACCCTCGCGCTGGTCCTGGCCGTGCCGGCCGGTCTCGCCTGGCTCGCCGCGATGGTCTACACGCTGGCCGTGTGGTCGCTGTAGCGGGGCCGCGGGGGTCACCGGCTCGCCGCCACGCGGAACGTGATCCCCGCCCGGCGCAGCCGGTCCAGCAGCGCGTCGCCCATCGCCACCGCCGTGGTGACCTGCCCGGCGGCCGGCGGCAGGTCGTCGCAGGCCAGGGCCAGCGCGCCCTCGGCGAACATCTTCGCCGTCTCGCCGTACCCGGGATCGCCGCCCGCGACCTCGGTGAACACCTTGCGCCCGCCGCCCTCGCCCACGAAGCGCACGGTGAACCAGCTCCTCGCCCGCCGCTCGGCGCTCGGCCCCTGCCCGGGCCGCAGCCGCCCGGACAACCAGCGCCGCGCGGGCGGCACCTGGGCCACCGCCGCCACCGCGCCGACCGCCGCGATCCCGCCCACCGCGACCGGCAGCCGCCGGACGGCGGCGTAGTGCCGGTAGCGGAAGTCGGGGCCGTACCGCTCCAGCGCCCGCGCCGACCGGCGCACGATCTGCGGGTCCACGGTCGGCAGCGGCAGCGCCCAGGCCCGTACCTCGGGGACGAACCGCGGTGCCCCGTCCGGCGCGGCCGCCCGCCGCGCCGCCGGCCGCGGCTCGTGCCGGCGCCGCTCGCGTGCGGCGGCCGCCAGCTGCCGGGGCCGGGCGAACTGGTTCAGCGCGGAGGCGAGCGTCCCGCCCGAGAAGGCGGCGTCGACGGTCACGAACCCGTCCACCGTCAGCGGCACGCCCTCGGGCAGCTGCCGGACGGTGACGTACACGCCCAGGTCGTGCGGTACCGAGTCGAAGCCGCAGGCGTGCACCAGGCGGGCGCCGGTCTCCCGCGCGCGGGCGTCGTGCCGGACGTACGTCAGGTCCACGAACTCGGGCTCGCCCGACAGGTCGAGGTAGTCCGTGCCGAGGTCCGCGCAGGCGGCCACCAGGTCCTCCCCGTACGTCACGTAGGGGCCCACCGTGGTGGCCACCACGCGCGCCTGCCCGGCGAGCCGGCGCAGCGACGCCGGATCGGCCACGTCGGCCCGCACCACCCCGGTCTCCGCGCCCCGCGGCGGCCGCTCCCGCAGCCGTTCGCGCAGCCGTGCCAGCCGCGGCTCACTGCGGCCGGCGACGGCCCAGCGCAGGTCCGAGGGAGCGTGCGCGGCGAGATACTCGGCCGTGAGCGTCCCGACGAAGCCCGTGGCCCCGAAGAGCACGATGTCGTACGGACGGTCCGCCCTGCTCGGCTTGGTCATGACGCCCCTCGTTCCCGCAGCCCGCGCCGCTGTCGGTGGCCGAGGCCAGTGCCGCGGCAGGCGACGTTCACCCCGTCACGACGCCCGGCACGCACTCCCGCCGCACCGGCCGGAAGCCCGGGTACGTCCCGTACAGGGCTTCCGGCCGGCACGCCGGGAGCACGCACCGGACGCCGCTCCGCCACGGGCAGACGCTGCCTGCCCTCACGCACTAGCGTGGCCGGTGCGGAGCTCGACGACGAGCCCGGAGGTGGCCCGTGACCTGACGCCGCGTCCGCGTGGTGGTGCGGCCCACCGCCTGGCACCCTTGATGTTCAAGCGCTTGCTCGTCCAGGCCTCGTGCCCGACGGGAACCCGTTCCTACCATCACCGGTGTTACACCGGTCGTGTCACAGCGACAGGGGGCTCGATGACCACGGCGACGACGCCGTCACCGCACGGCCCGCTCACCGGCGTCCGGGTGGTGGAACTGGCCGGCATCGGCCCCGGCCCCTTCGCCGCCATGCTCCTCGCCGACCTCGGCGCCGACGTGGTCCGCGTGGACCGCCCCGGCGGCCCCGGCCTCGCGATCGACCCCGCCCACGACGTCACCCACCGCAACAAGCGCTCGGTGGTCGTCGACCTCAAGTCCCCCGACGGCCCGGCCCGTGTCCTGGACCTCGCGGCCCGCGCCGACATCCTGGTCGAGGGCTACCGCCCCGGCGTCGCCGAGCGCCTCGGCGTCGGCCCCGAGGCCTGCCACGCCCGCAACCCCGCGCTCGTCTACGGCCGGATGACCGGCTGGGGCCAGGACGGCCCCCTCGCCGACCGCGCCGGCCACGACATCGCCTACCTCGCCCCGACCGGCACCCTCGGCCTGATCGGCCGCCCCGGCGAGGCCCCGGCCGTCCCCGCCAACCTGCTCGGCGACTACGCGGGCGGCTCCCTCTACCTCGTCGTCGGCGTCCTCGCCGCCCTGCACCACGCCCGCGCCACCGGCACCGGCCAGGTCGTCGACGCCGCCATCGTGGACGGCGCCGCCCACCTCGCCGCGATGATCCACGGCATGCTCGCCGCCGGCGCCTGGCAGGACCGGCGCGGCGCCAACCTCCTGGACGGCGGCTGCCCGTTCTACGGCACCTACGAGACGGCCGACGGCCGGTACATGGCGGTCGGCGCGCTGGAGCGGCGGTTCTACGACGAGTTCGTCACGCTGCTCGGCATCGCCGACCGGGCCCCGGCCCGCGAGGACGTCGCCCGCTGGAGTGAACTGCGCGAGGCCGTCGCCGCCCGCTTCAAGACCCGTACGAGGGACGCGTGGACGGCCGTCTTCGAGGGCACCGACGCCTGCGTGGCGCCCGTCCTGTCGCTGCGGGAGGCCCCGCACCACCCGCATCTCGCCGCGCGCGGCACCTTCACCGACCACGGAGGCATCACCCAGCCCGCCCCCGCCCCCCGCTTCTCCGCCACCCCCACCGCGGTCCGCACCGGCCCGGCAGAGCCCGGCGCCCACACCGCGGACGTGGCCCGCGACTGGGACCTGCCAGGCCTGGCGCCCGGCGGGTCCGGGACGTCCCAGGCCCCGTCCACAGCCCCTCACCGAAAGGCCGCCCAGTGACCACCGAAGCGTACGTGTACGACGCGATCCGCACCCCGCGCGGACGCGGCAAGGCCAACGGCGCCCTGCACGGCACCAAGCCCATCGACCTGGTCGTGGGGCTCATCCACGAGATCCGCGACCGCTTCCCGGACCTCGACCCCGCCGCCGTCGACGACATCGTGCTCGGCGTCGTCGGCCCCGTCGGCGACCAGGGCTCCGACATCGCCCGGATCGCCGCGATCGCCGCCGGCCTGCCGGACACGGTGGCCGGCGTGCAGGAGAACCGCTTCTGTGCGTCCGGCCTGGAAGCCGTCAACATGGCCGCGATGAAGGTCCGTTCGGGCTGGGAGGACCTCGTCCTGGCGGGCGGCGTGGAGTCGATGTCCCGGGTGCCGATGGCCTCGGACGGCGGCGCCTGGTTCCACGACCCGATGACCAACCTCGCGGCCAATTTCGTCCCGCAGGGCATCGGCGCCGACCTGATCGCCACCATCGAGGGCTTCTCCCGCCGGGACGTCGACGCGTACGCGGCGCTGTCGCAGGAGCGGGCCGCCCACGCCTGGAAGGACGGCCGCTTCGACCGCTCGGTCGTGCCGGTGCGGGACCGCAACGGCCTGGTCGTGCTCGACCGCGACGAGCACCTGCGCCCCGGCACCACCGCCGACTCGCTGGCCGGGCTCAAGCCGTCGTTCGCGGACATCGGCGACCTCGGCGGCTTCGACGCCGTGGCACTGCAGGAGTACCACTGGGTGGAGAGGATCGACCACGTCCACCACGCGGGCAACTCCTCCGGCATCGTCGACGGCGCCGCCCTCGTCGCGGTCGGCTCCCGGGAGGTGGGGGAGCGGTACGGCCTCACCCCCCGCGCGCGGATCGTCTCCGTCGCGGTCTCCGGCTCCGAGCCGACCATCATGCTCACCGGTCCCGCCCCCGCCACCCGCAAGGCGCTCGCCAAGGCCGGGCTGACCATCGACGACATCGACCTGGTCGAGATCAACGAGGCGTTCGCCGCGGTCGTCCTGCGCTTCGTCAAGGACATGGGCCTGGACCTGGACAAGGTCAACGTCAACGGCGGCGCCATCGCCCTCGGCCACCCGCTCGGCGCCACCGGCGCGATGATCCTCGGCACCCTCGTGGACGAACTGGAGCGCCAGGACAAGCGGTTCGGCCTCGCCACGCTGTGCGTCGGCGGCGGCATGGGCGTCGCCACGATCGTCGAACGCGTCTGACCGGCCCGTCCCGGACCCCGATACGGAGAAGCCATGACCGAGAGCACCACCATCCGCTGGGAGCAGGACGAGACCGGCGTCGTCACCCTCGTCCTGGACGACCCGGGCCAGTCCGCGAACACCATGAACCAGGCCTTCCACAACTCCCTCGCCGCGGTCGCCGACCGGCTGGAGGCCGAGCGGGACTCCGTCCGCGGCGTCGTCCTCACCTCCGCCAAGAAGACCTTCTTCGCCGGCGGCGACCTGCGCGACCTGATCCGGGTCACCCCCGAGACCGCCCAGGAACTGTTCGACGGCGGCCTGGCGGTCAAGCGCGACCTGCGCCGCATCGAGACCCTGGGCAAGCCGGTCGTCGCCGCGATCAACGGCGCCGCCCTGGGCGGCGGTTACGAGATCGCCCTGGCCTGCCACCACCGCGTCGCCCTGGACGCGCCCGGCTCGAAGATCGGCTGCCCCGAGGTCACCCTCGGCCTGCTGCCCGGCGGCGGCGGCGTGGTGCGCACGGTCCGTCTGCTGGGCATCGCCGACGCCCTGCTGAAGGTCCTCCTCCAGGGCACCCAGTACAGCCCGCGCCGCGCCCTGGACAACGGCCTGGTCGACGAGGTGGCCGAGACCCCGGAGGAGATGCTCGCCAAGGCGCGCGCCTTCATCGACGCCCACCCCGAGTCGCAGCAGCCCTGGGACCGGCCCGGCTACAGGATCCCCGGCGGTACGCCCGCCCACCCGAAGTTCGCCGCCGACCTGCCCGCCTTCCCCGCCAACCTGCGCAAGCAGACGAACGGCGCCCCCTACCCGGCCCCGCGCAACATCCTCGCGGCCGCCGTCGAGGGCTCCCAGGTCGACTTCGAGACCGCCCAGGTCATCGAGGCCCGCTACTTCGTGGAGCTGGCGGCCGGCCAGACCTCGAAGAACATGATCCAGGCGTTCTTCTTCGACCTCCAGGCCGTCAACTCCGGCGCCAACCGCCCCCCGGGCGTCGAGCCCCGCCAGGTCCGCAAGGCGGCCGTCCTCGGCGCCGGGATGATGGGCGCGGGCATCGCCTACGCGTGCGCGCGGGCCGGCATCGAGGTCGTCCTGAAGGACGTCTCCCTGGAGGCCGCCCTCAAGGGCAAGGGCCACTCCGAGAGGCTGTGCGCCAAGGCCGTCGCCAAGGGCCGGACGACGCGGGAGAAGGCCGACGCGCTGCTCGCCCGCATCACGCCCAGCGCCGAGGTCCAGGACCTCGCCGGGTGCGACGCGGTGATCGAGGCGGTCTTCGAGGACACCGCGCTCAAGCACAAGGTCTTCCAGGAGACCGAGCAGGTCGTGGCGCCGGACGCGCTGCTGTGCTCCAACACCTCCACGCTCCCGATCACCGCCCTCGCCGAGGGCGTCGAGCGCCAGTCCGACTTCATCGGGCTGCACTTCTTCTCGCCGGTCGACAAGATGCCGCTGGTCGAGATCATCAAGGGCGAGCGGACCGGCGACGAGACCCTCGCCCGCGCCTTCGACCTGGTCCGGCAGATCGGCAAGACGCCGATCGTCGTCAACGACTCGCGCGGCTTCTTCACCTCCCGGGTCATCGGCCACTTCCTCAACGAGGGCGTGGCCATGGTCGGCGAGGGCGTCGAGCCCGCCTCCGTCGAGCAGGCGGCGGCCCAGGCCGGGTACCCGGCCAGGGTGCTGTCCCTGGTGGACGAGCTGACGCTCACCCTGCCGCGCAGGATCCGCGACGAGAGCAGGCGGGCCGTGCAGGAGGCGGGCGGCACCTGGACCCCGCACCCGGCGGAGGCCGTCATCGACCGCATGGTCGACGAGTTCGGCCGCACCGGCCGCAGCGGCGGCGCCGGCTTCTACGACTACGCGGAGGACGGCGGGCGCACCGGCCTGTGGCCCGGCCTGCGGGAGCACTTCACCCGCCCGGGCACCGACATCCCCTTCCGCGACATGCAGGAGCGCATGCTCTTCGCCGAGGCCCTGGACACCGTCCGGCTGCTGGAGGAGGGCGTGCTGACGTCGGTCGCCGACGCCAACATCGGCTCGATCCTCGGCATCGGCTTCCCCGGCTGGACCGGCGGCGTGCTGCAGTACGTCAACGGCTACGACGGCGGCGGGGGCGGTACCGGCCTGCCCGGCTTCGTGGCCCGCGCCCGTGAGCTCGCCGAGCGCTACGGGGAGCGGTTCGAGCCGCCGGCGCTGCTGGTGGAGAAGGCCGGGAAGGGCGAGCGGTTCACCGACTCAGTCCGTTCCTGACCCGCCGGGCCACTCGCCCAGCTCTTCCCGCAGCGACCGCTGGAACGCCGTCAGCAGCGCCTGCACCACCAGCGGGTGCATGTGCGCCGACAGGGACTTCACGTCCCCGGCGGCGCGGTCGGCCACCTCGCCGCGGAAGAGCTCCGCGAGGGCGCGGGCCGCGGCGCGGGAGTGCTCCACGAGCACCGCGCGCGCCGCGAGGACGGCCTCGTGCGACAGCGGCACGTCGAGCAGCTGGACGCCCAGCCGCAGCAGCCCGGGGTCGACCCGGAACGCGTCCTCGCCGGCCGCGCCGACGACGTTCATCGCCGACAGGCGCGCCAGGTCCTCGGGGCCCAGCGGCCGTCCCGCGCGTCGCTCCAGCTCCCGCCGCGACACCGTCTCCACCGCGTCCGGCGCCCACGAGGCCACCACCGCGCGGTGGAGGGCCAGGTCGTGCGGGGTGAGGTCCGGCGGCAGCTGCCGCAGGTACCGCTCGATCGCCGCCAGGGTCAGGCCCTGCCGCTGCAACTCCTCGACCAGGGCCAGCCGCGCCAGGTGGACCGGACCGTAGCGGCCCACCCGGCGGGGACCGAGCACCGGGGGCGGGAGCAGTCCCTTGCCGGCGTAGAAGCGCACGGTGCGCACCGTGACGCCCGCCCGGGCGGCCAGCTCGTCGATCGTGAGGCTCGGCTCCCCGGCGTCGGTCGTCATGTGCAGCAGTATCGCTGTCCCACCGGTGCTGTGAAACCCCATGGGCACACGGTGGCGGACCCGGGGTGATCATGCGGTGGTCGTGCGGCGACCCTGTGCGAAGTGATGCCCCGCGACCCGGACCACCGCCCGCGAGGTGATGCGTGTGGGAAAGTGCTGCCTCGGTCCGTGCCACGTCACGAGCGCGGGGACGGACCGGAGTCACGTACGGACACCCGGGCGCACGACGCTCGGGCGCACCAGGGAGTGGTACCACCCGTGAGCAACGACGCCGTGGACACGGCCAGGACCGCCGCCGGGAACGGGGCGCCCACGACGCCCGCCGACGCGGGCGACGCCGGTTACAGCAAGGACCTCAAGGCCCGCCACGTCAACATGATCGCCATCGGCGGCGCCATCGGCACCGGCCTCTTCCTGGGGGCCGGCGGCCGCCTGCACAGCGCCGGCCCGGCGCTCGCCCTGGCCTACCTGGTCTGCGGCGTCTTCGCCTTCTTCGTGGTCCGGGCGCTGGGCGAGCTGGTCCTGTACCGGCCGTCGTCCGGGTCCTTCGTGTCGTACGCGCGCGAGTTCCTCGGCGAGAAGGGCGCGTACGTCGCCGGCTGGATGTACTTCCTGAACTGGTCGACGACCGGTATCGCCGACATCACCGCGATCGCGCTCTACACGCACTACTGGAGCCTGTTCACCGACATCCCGCAGTGGGTGCTGGCGCTGATCGCCCTGGCGGTGGTCCTGGCGGTGAACCTGATCTCGGTGAAGATCTTCGGCGAGATGGAGTTCTGGTTCGCGATCATCAAGGTCGCCACGCTGGTGGCCTTCCTGCTCGTCGGCATCTTCCTGCTGGTCACCCGGCACGAGGTCGGCGGCACGACGCCCGGCCCGAGCGTGATCACCGACAACGGCGGCGTCCTCCCGCACGGCGTCATGCCGGTCGTCCTGGTCGTGCAGGGCGTGATCTTCGCCTACGCCGCGCTGGAGCTGGTCGGTGTCGCCGCGGGCGAGACCGCCGAACCGGAGAAGGTCGTCCCGCGCGCGGTGAACTCGATCATGTGGCGGGTGGGCCTGTTCTACGTCGGCTCGGTGGTCCTGCTGGCCCTGCTGCTGCCCGGCTCGGTCTACTCGGCCGACGAGAGCCCGTTCGTCACCGTCCTGTCGAGGATCGGTGTCCCGGCCGCGGGGGACGTGATGAACCTGGTCGTCCTGACCGCCGCGATGTCGTCCCTGAACTCGGGCCTGTACTCCACCGGCCGCATCCTGCGCTCGATGGCGATGGCGGGCTCGGCCCCGAGGTTCACCGCCCGGATGAACCGCAGCCAGGTGCCCTACGGCGGCATCCTGCTGACCTGCGCGGTGTGCGTGCTCGGCGTCGGCCTGAACTTCCTGGTGCCGGCCCAGGCCTTCGAGATCGTGCTGAACGTGGCCTCCCTCGGCATCGTCAGCACCTGGGTGATCATCATGGTCTGCCACCTGGTCTTCGTCCGGCGCGCCCGGGCGGGCCTGGTGGAGCGGCCGCACTTCCGTCTCCCCGGCAGCCCGGTCACGGAGATCGCCACCATCGCCTTCCTGCTCGCCTGCCTCGGCATGATGGCGAACGACCCCGAGGTCGGCCGCAAGACCCTGCTGCTCGTGCCGCTGATCGCGGTGCTGCTGGTCGGCGGCTGGTTCGCCGTCCGCCGCCGCGTGTCGCGCACGGCGAAGCAGGAGCTGACCGGGCCGACCGGGTAGGCAGCCGGCGGGCCGGCGGCGGACCCGCTCTCACCCGGGCCGCAGCGGATAGGCTGCGCCCCGGCCGGCGGCACACGGCCGCCCGCCCGCTCACCGGTGTGAGCGGCCGGCGCGCCGCGGTGCCCCGGCGACGGTCCACGACCAGGGGGAGGTTCGGAGCTGAGCCGCGACATCGACGTACTCGTGCTGGGCGGCGCCGGCGTCGACACCATCGTCCACGTACCGCAGCTGCCGCTCCCGTACGCCGACAGCTACATGATCCACGACGGGATCCGCACCCGCGCGGGCCAGACCGGCGACTTCGTCGCCCTCGGCCTGGCCGCGCTGGGCCTGCGCACCCACCACCTCGACCTGCTCGGCGACGACCCCGAGGGCGAGCTGGTCCGCGCGCTGCACCGGGAGCGGGGCATCGCGCTCACCGCCGTCCCGCAGCCCGCCGGCACCAAGCGCGCGGTCAACCTGGTCGGCCCCGACGGCCGCCGGCTGTCCCTGTACGACAGCAGCCGCGGCCACCCCGACGACCGGCTGCCCGAGGCCACGCTCCGGGAGCTGGCCGGCCGGAGCCGCCACGTGCACGTCTCCATCACCCAGCCGTGCGCGCACGCCCTGCCCGTGCTGCGCGAGAGCGGCGTGACGATCTCCACCGACCTGCACGACTGGGACGGCGAGAACCCTTACCACGAGACGTTCGCCCGGGCGGCGGACGTGGTCTTCGTGTCCGCCGCCCGGCTGCCCGACCCCGGGCGCACCCTGCGCCGGATCGCCGGGCGCGGCCGCGCCCGGGTGGCCGTCGCCACCGCCGGCGCCGAGGGCGCCCACCTGCTGGCCGACGGCGAGCTGACCCGTGTCCCGGCCGTCCGGCCGCCGGCCCCGGTGGTGGACTCCAACGGCGCGGGCGACGCCTTCGCCGCGGCCTTCCTCTTCGGCCACCTGAACGGTGAACCGCCCCGGAGATGCGCCCTGTACGGCGCGCTGGCCGGCGCCCACGCGTGCACGGTGCCGTCGACCCGGACGGACGCGATCGGGCGGGACGGACTGCTCGCCCGCGCGGCCGGGGCGGACGCCTGACCGCGTGGGCGCGAGCGGCCGTTCCGTGCGGTGCGGACGGCGCGCCGGGCCGGGACACCGGTCCCCGCCGCGGCGCGCCGCCTTCGCACTGGCGGGGACTAGCGGGTGTGCCCGTGCGCGTCCCCGTGGTCGTGGACGCCGTTGGTCGCCGCGATCTTCTTCCACGACGCCGGCTGCCGCGGCGCACCCTCCGTGCCCGCCGCCCGGGTCGGGAGCGCGGCGTCCGCCGCCGCCGGCGCGCCCGGCTTCGACGGCTGGAACAGCCAGGTGTCGAACAGCCCGGTCAGCCGCTCGCCGGAGACACGCTCCGCGTACCGGACGAAGTCGTCGACCGAGGCGTCGCCGTGCGCGTACGTGTGCGGCCAGCCCTTCAGGATCGCGAAGAAGTCCTCGTCACCGATCGCGTTGCGCAGCGCCTGCAGGGCCAGCGCGCCCCGGTCGTACACGGCCAGGTGGAACTGGTTCTCGGGCCCCGGGTCGCCGGGACGGACCGTCCAGAACGGGTCGTCCGCCGGGCGCGACGCGTACACGTAGTCCGCGATCTCCTGGGCCGTGCCCTCGCCCTCGTGCTCGGACCACAGCCACTGCGCGTACCGGGCGAAGCCCTCGTTGATCCAGATGTCCCGCCACTGGGACACCGACACCAGGTCGCCGTACCACTGGTGGGCCAGTTCGTGCACGACCAGGGACGTGTTCGCCCCGTTGGCGAACTGCCGCGGGCTGTAGAAGGGCCGGGTCTGCGTCTCCAGCGCGTACCCGGTGGTGGTGTTCGGCACGTATCCGCCGAGCGCGTTGTAGGGATACGGCCCGAAGTAGCCGGTCAGCCAGTCGGCGATCTCGCCGGTCCGCTCGATGCTGGCGCGTGCCGCGCCGTCGTGGCCGCCCAGATCCTTGCTGTAGGCGTTGATGACCGGAATGCCACTGTCCGTCGTCGCCCTCGTGACGTCGAACCGGCCCACCGCGAGGGTGGCGAGATACGTGGCCTGCGGCTTGTCGGACCGCCAGCTGTAGCGGGTCCAGCCGGCCCGGGAACTCGTCGCCTGAAGCGTGCCGTTGGAGATGGCCTGGGTGCCGTCCGGCACCTGCACCGAGACGTCGAAGGTGGCCTTGTCCCGGGGGTGGTCGTTGCTCGGGTACCACCACCACGCCGACTCGGGCTCACCGGCCGCGACCCCGCCGTCCGCCGTCCGCAGCCAGCTGGTGAAGCCGTACGCCCGCTTAGACGACGGCACCCCGCTGTAGCGCACCACCACGGTGACGGAGGTCCCTTCGGCCAGCGGCCTGCTCGGAGTGATCTGGAGTTCGTGCTCGCCCGAGGTGGCGAACGCCGCCTTCGAGCCGTTGACCCGCACCTCGCTCACGTCCAGCAGGAAGTCCAGGTTGAACCGGGACAGGTCCTGCGTGGTGCGCGCCAGCAGGGTCGCCGTGCCCGCCAGCCGGTCGTCCGCCGGCTGGTACGTGAGCCTGAGGTCGTAGTGGGAGACGTCGTATCCGCCGTTGCCGTACGCCGGGTAGTAGGGGTCACCGATGCCCGGGGCGCCGGGGGAGTGGCTCGCGGCCGATGCCGGGATCGCCAGCAGGAGGGAGGCCGCCGCGAGTGCGCCCGGCGTGATGATTCTGCGGTGCACTGGAGCTCCAAGTCGTCGGGGTGGCTTGACCGTTCGGAGCCTATTCAGACCCGGGCGCCACGGGCCTGTCCACGACATCCGATGTCACAAGATCGCCATTCGGCCGTCATACACCCGGACGGCCCGAGCACCTGCCTCCGGGCCCGCGGCCGCGCCGCGAGGCGGCGCTCGGCCGTCCGAGTGATGCTCAGCCGTCCTCTTCTGCACCGGAGTTGACGGCGGTACCGTCCGGCGCATGCCGACACGCACGCGCCTCACCACCCTGTGGAGACCGCTCGCCACGGCGGCCACCGCCGCCCTCGCCGCCACCCTGCTCACCCCCGCCACCGCACACGGCACCCCGCGGGAGAGCCGGCCCGTCTACGCGTACGACTCCGCCGTCCGCGAGGCCGTCTGGGTGGACACCGGCCTCGACGGGGACGGCGACGGCAGGACCGACCGGGTCGCCGTCGACGTCGTCCGCCCGCGCGAACCCGACCGGCAGGGCCGCAAGGTGCCCGTCATCCTGGAGGCCGGCCCGTACTACGCGTGCTGCGGCCGGGGCAACGAGAGCCAGCGCAAGACGTACGACGCCGAGGGACACGTCGTGCAGACCCCGCTGTACTACGACAACTACTTCGTACCGCGCGGCTACGCCTTCGCCGCCGTCGACCTCGCCGGCACCAGCCGCTCCGACGGCTGCGTCGACGTCGGCGGCCGCTCCGACGTCCGGTCCGCCAAGGCCGTCGTCGACTGGCTGAACGGGCGCGGCACGGCCTACACCACCCGCACCGGCACCACCACGGCCGACGCCGGCTGGAGCAACGGCAGGACCGGGATGATCGGCAAGAGCTGGGACGGCACCATCGCCAACGGCGTCGCCGCCACCGGTGTCGAGGGCCTGGAGACCATCGTGCCGATCGGCGCCATCTCCTCCTGGTACGCCTACTACTTCGCCGAGGGCGCCCCGCTGTACGGCTCCGGCCCGGACCGGCTGGCCGACCGCGTCAACAGTCCCGGGGCCCGCGCCCGCTGCGGCGCCGTGCAGCGCCGACTCGCCGACGGCGCCCCGCGCACCGGCGACTGGACGCCGCTGTGGACCGAGCGCGACCACGTCCGCGCCGCGAGCAGGGTCAGGGCCAGTGTCTTCCTGGTGCACGGCATGCAGGACCTCAACGTGCGGATGCAGCACGTCGGCCCGTGGTGGGACGCCCTCGCCCGAAACGGCGTCCAGCGCAAGATCTGGCTCTCCCAGACCGGCCACGTCGACCCGTTCGACTTCCGCCGCGCCACCTGGGTGCGGACCCTGCACCGCTGGTTCGACCACGAACTCCTCGGCTACGACAACGGCATCGACCGCGAACCCATGGCCGACGTCGAACGCCACCCCGACCAGTGGGTCACCGCGAAGACCTGGCCGCCCCGCGGCACCGCCACCGTGCGTCTGCGTCCCGCCCGGGGCACCCTGCCCGGCGTCGGCACCCTGGGCCTGCGCCCCGGCACGGGCACCGAGACCTTCACCGACGACCCGGCGCGCGGCGAGACCGACTGGGCCGCGGAGACCGACCGGACCACCCCCGACAAGGCCGGCTTCGTCACCCGCCCCCTCACCCGGGACCTGCGCCTGTCCGGTTCCTCCCAGGTCACCGTCACCGCGACCCCCAGCACCCCCACCGCCCACCTGTCGGCCGTCCTCGTGGACCTCGGCCCCGCCACCGTCCGCGACTACGCCGACGCCGCCGAGGGCATCACCACCCTTCCCGAGCGCACCTGCTGGGGAGCCTCCACCACCGGCGACAGCGCCTGCTACCAGGAGACCCGGGCCAAGCCGGCCGACGTCGGCCGGACGGTCGTCAGCCGCGGCTGGGCCGACCTCGGCAACCACGCCTCCGCCCTGTCGGGCCGCCCGCTCACACCGGGCCGGCCGTACACCATCACCCTCGACCTGGCCGCCACCGACCACGTCGTCCCGGCGGGCCACCGGCTGGCCCTGATCATCGCGGGCACCGACAGGGACCTCATCGACCCTCCGGCCGACACCCCGACGCTCACCCTGGACCTGTCCCGCACCTCCGCCCGCGTCCCCCTGACCGGCGGCGCGACCGCCTTCACCCGGGCCACCGGCTGACCCACCCCGGGGGGCGGCGCGGCCATCCCGGCCGCGCCGCCCACGGGCACGGTCACCGGCTCACCCCGGCCGGTCACCGGCTCACCCGGGAAACCCCACTGCCCCCGTCAGCCCGGCCGCCTCCCACGCACACCCCCACGCGACCGTCACGCCCCCGCCGCCGTGACCGTAGTTGTGCACCAGCACCCGCCCGTCCGGCAGCACGTCGCGCTCCAGCCGCACCGCGTGCCGTGCCGGCCGCAGCCCCACCCGGTGGTCCAGCACGCGCGCCCCGGCGATCTCCGGACGCAGGGCCGCGCACCGCCGGACGATCGCCTCGGCCACCGCGGGATCCGGCACCGGTGACCACGCGTCCTCCTCCGAGGTGCCGCCCAGCACCAGCCGGTCCGGGTGCGGGAGGACGTAGGCGAGCCCGCCGCGGGCGTCCTCGGAGACGACCCAGGTGCGGATCCCGGGGTTTTCCACCACGACCAGCTGCCCGCGCACGGGCCGCACGGACGGGTCCGGCACCAGCTCCCGCGAGCCCAGCCCCGCGCAGTTCACCACCACCGGCGCGTCCGCCTCCGCCAGCGCCGCCACCGCGCGCTGCTGGACCACCCCGCCCGCGGCCGCCAGCCGCCGCAGCAGCCAGGCCAGATGGGCCGGCATGTCGATGAGCGGCAGCCGCGCCCACAGCCCCGCCGGCCCGGCGTACTCCTCGGGCGTCGCCACGCGCAGCCCCCGCAGCCGGCCCGCCGCCCAGGCCCTGGTCTCGTCCAGGCCGGTTCCGCCCATCACCCCTTCGACCAGGCGTACGCCGGTGACCTCGGGGCGCCGGGCCAGCTCCTCGTAGACGTCCAGGGAGCGCAGTGCCCAGCCGCGCGCCGCCCGGAGCGGCTCGACGCGGTACGGCCACCACAGCGCGCCCGCGACCGCCGAGGTGGTCCGCTCGACGGGGTCCCGCGTCCACACCCGTACCCGCCGCCCGCTCTCGGCCAGCACCACGGCCGTCGTCAGCCCGACGACGCCCCCGCCGACGACCACCACGTCGTCCCTCGTCCCGTTCGTCATGCGCGGACCGTAGCGGATGTGTCATGCCGCGATCAGAGCGCGCGACGGTGGGGAGACTCACCGTATGCCTGCCGCGTGCGCGACCTTCGGCCCGGCACCGGCGATGCGTGCCGGTGGAGTCCTGAGGCCGGTGCCTGCCCCATGCGCCGGGACCTCGTGGACTTCGTCGTCGACGGGCGCCCGCTGCTGTTCCGGCTCTGCGACCCGGACGCCGTCTCGCCGCTCGCCGCCGACGTGCCGCCCGCCGTCTTCACCGCCCAGGTGCGCGGCCTGCCGGCGGCCGAGGCGCCGCTGTCCGGCGGAGCGGTACGTCAGCCACGGCTGCCCCGAGTGCGCCGACCTGGCGTGCGGCGCGGTCACCGCGGTGATCGGGCGGGCCGGCGACGACCACGTGTGGCGGGACTTCGCCGGGCAGACCACCGAGCGGGCCGACCCGGAGCCGAACGGCCACCGGGGCATCGGCCCGTTCCGCTTCCAGGGCGCCGGGTACCGCGCGGCCCTGACCTCCCTGCTCGGCGCCGGCGTCCCGGCAGCCGCCGCGTCCTGCGGATCGGCGCCCGCGCCGCCCTGCTCGCCCGGCTCGCCGCCGCGCTGCGCACCATCGGCATCGGTGCCGACATCACCCGGGACGCCGACGGCGTACCCGCCGGGGAAACTGCGCGGCTACGGCGCGGTCGCCTTCGGCCGCGGGGCCGGCGAGCCGGAGCGCGCGGCGGTGCGCCGGGCCCTCGCCCGCGCCGGGGTCGCGGTGGCGTACGCCGACGGACTCGCCCCGGTCGCCCCGCTGCCGGTCGCCCAGATCGAACGCGGTCTCGATGGCAGCCCGGTGGAGCGGCGCCTCACCCGCCTGGCCGCTGCCGACGGCGAGGCGGAAGCGGAGGTCAGCCCGGCCTGCCGCGTCCGGCTCACCGCGTACCGCCTCGGCCGGCCTTTCCGCACCCGCACCCACGAGGTCTTCGACGGGCTCCGCGAACCGGGCCGCCACCGCGTCCCGCTGGACGCCCAGGCCGTCCGGGGCGAGGCCTGCGGGGTGGCGCGGACGGCGGGGAGCGTGCCGGAGGCGGCGGTGGCACGGTGAGCACCGGCGCGGAAGCCGGGCGGGACACCCTCTAGGATCGGCACCCTGATGACTGCCACCCTCGTCGCCAAGAACCTCGCCGCCGGGCACGGCGACCGCGCCCTCTTCGCCGGCCTCGGCCTGGTCGTCGCGCCCGGCGACGTGATCGGGCTGGTCGGCGCCAACGGCGCCGGGAAGTCCACGCTGCTGCGGATGCTCGCCGGGCTCGACGCCCCCGAGCAGGGCGAGCTGCACCTGTCCCCGCCCACCGCCACCGTCGGGCACCTGCCCCAGGAACCGGAGCGGAGGCCGGGCGAGACGGTCCGGGAGTTCCTGGCCCGCCGCACCGGCGTCGCCGAGGCCCAGCGGGCCATGGACGCGGCCACCCAGGCGCTGGTCGACGGGGCGCCCGGCGCGGACGACGCCTACGCCGCCGCCCTGGAGCGCTGGCTCGGTCTCGGCGGCGCCGACCTGGACGAACGGGCCGAGGAGGTCGCCGACTCGCTCGGCCTCGCCGTCGGTCTCGACCAGCCCATGACGTCCCTCTCGGGCGGCCAGGCGGCCCGCGCCGGCCTCGCCTCCCTCCTGCTCTCCCGCTACGACGTCTTCCTGCTGGACGAGCCCACCAACGACCTCGACCTGGACGGCCTGGAGCGCCTCGAACGCTTCGTCGGCGGCCTGCGCGCCGGCACCGTCGTCGTCAGCCACGACCGTGAGTTCCTCACGCGCACGGTCACCAAGGTCCTCGAACTCGACCTCGCCCAGCAGCGGACCACCCTCTACGGCGGTGGCTACGCGGCCTATCTGGAGGAGCGCGAGGTGGCCCGGCGGCACGCGCGGGAAGGGTACGAGGAGTACGCCGACAAGAAGGCCGCCCTCCAGGACCGGGCGCAGATGCAGCGCGCCTGGATGGACAAGGGCGTGAAGAACGCCCGCCGCAAGGCGGGCGGCGACAACGACAAGATCGGCCGCAAGTTCCGCAGCGAGGCCAGTGAGAAGCAGGCCGCGAAGGCCCGGCAGACCCAGCGCATGATCGAACGGCTGGAGGTGGTCGAGGAGCCGCGCAAGGAGTGGGAGCTGCGCATGGAGATCGCCTCCGCGCCCCGCTCCGGCGCGGTCGTCGCGACGCTGCGCGACGCCGAGGTCCGGCGCGGCGGCTTCGCGCTCGGCCCTCTCTCCCTCCAGATCGACTGGGCCGACCGGGTCGCGGTCACCGGCGCCAACGGCGCGGGCAAGTCGACCCTGCTCGGCGCGCTCCTCGGCCGTGTCCCGCTGGACGCCGGGCACGCCGCCCTCGGCTCCGGGGTGCTCGTCGGCGAGGTCGACCAGGCCCGCAAGCTGTTCCACGGCCCGGAGAGCCTGCTCGACGCGTTCTGCGCGGCGGTCCCCGACACCGAGCCGGCCGAGGTGCGCACCCTGCTGGCCAAGTTCGGCCTGAGGTCCGGTCACGTGCTGCGTCCGGCGGCCACCCTCTCCCCGGGCGAGCGCACCCGCGCGGCCCTCGCCCTCCTCCAGGGCAGGGGCGTCAACCTGCTGGTGCTGGACGAGCCGACCAACCATCTCGACCTGCCCGCCATCGAGCAGCTGGAGTCGGCGCTCGACGCCTACACCGGCACGCTGCTGCTGGTCACCCACGACCGCCGCATGCTGGACGCCGTCCGCGTCACCCGCCGGCTGGAGGTCGCCGACGGGAAGGTGACCGAGCGCTAGCGGAGCGCGGGGCGACGCCCCCGAGGAGCCTGGGAAACACCCCGGGCCCGGGCCACCACCGGCGCGGCCGGCGGTGGTGGCCCGGGCCCGGGCGGCTCAGCGCCGGCCGCCCTTGCCGGGATCGAGCAGGCCCGCGCGGCGCAGGGCGTCGGCCATCGCGCTGTTGCCCGGGGCCGGAGCCGATGCCTGGCGGGCACCGCCGCCCCCGTGACCACCGCGGCCGCCCTGCCGCTGCTGCGGCGGGCGCCCGCCGCGCTGCTGACGGCGTTCGCCGGAGCCCCGCTCCTGGGGCGCGGCCTCGTCGTCCAGCCGCAGGGTGAGGGAGATCCGCTTGCGCGGGACGTCGACGTCGAGGACCTTCACCTTCACGATGTCGCCGGGCTTCACCACGTCCCGCGGGTCCTTGACGAACGTCTTCGACATCGCGGACACGTGCACCAGGCCGTCCTGGTGGACGCCGACGTCGACGAACGCCCCGAACGCGGCCACGTTGGTGACCACGCCCT
The DNA here is from genome assembly GCF_042430725.1 of Streptomyces cinereospinus. Classification (NCBI taxonomy): domain Bacteria; kingdom Bacillati; phylum Actinomycetota; class Actinomycetes; order Kitasatosporales; family Streptomycetaceae; genus Streptomyces; species Streptomyces cinereospinus. Next base: position 66,838 of record NZ_JBHMCY010000017.1, read on the forward strand.
CCAGGACCATCCCCGCCTCCAGGTCGGAGAGCTTCTCGACGCCCTCCTTGAAGGTGGCCGTCCGGAACGCCGGCCGCGGGTCGCGCCCCGGCTTCTCCAGCTCCTTGAGGATGTCGGTGACCGTCGGCAGGCCGAACGTCTCGTCCACGAAGTCCTGCGGCCGCAGCGAGCGCAGCACCCCGGTGTTGCCGATCAGCGCGGCCACCTCCTGGCCGCTGGTCTTCACCATCCGCCGGACCACGGGGTACGCCTCGGGGTGCACGCTGGACGCGTCCAGCGGGTCGTCGCCGCCCCGGATCCGCAGGAAGCCCGCGCACTGCTCGTACGCCTTCGGACCCAGCCGCGCCACCTTCTTCAGCTGGGAGCGGGACGTGAACGGGCCGTTGGCGTCCCGGTGCGCCACGATGTTCTCGGCGAGTCCGGAGGAGATGCCCGACACGCGCGCGAGCAGCGGCGCGGAGGCGGTGTTGACGTCGACGCCGACGCCGTTCACACAGTCCTCGACCACCGCGTCCAGCGAGCGCGACAGCTTCACCTCGGACAGGTCGTGCTGGTACTGGCCGACGCCGATGGACTTGGGGTCGATCTTCACCAGCTCGGCGAGCGGGTCCTGAAGGCGGCGCGCGATCGACACCGCGCCCCGCAGCGACACGTCCAGCCCGGGCAGTTCCTGCGAGGCGAACGCGGACGCCGAGTACACCGACGCGCCCGCCTCGGACACCATCACCTTGGTGAGCCTCAGCTCCGGGTGCCGGCTGACGAGATCGCCGGCGAGCTTGTCGGTCTCGCGGGACGCGGTGCCGTTGCCGATCGCGACCAGCTCCACCGCGTGCTCCCGGGCGAGCCGGGCCAGCTTCGCGATCGCCTCGTCCCACTTGTTGGCCGGAACGTGCGGATAGATCACGTCGGTGGCGACGACCTTGCCGGTGGCGTCCACGACGGCGACCTTCACGCCCGTACGGAAGCCGGGGTCCAGGCCCAGCGTCGCGCGCGTGCCGGCCGGGGCGGCGAGCAGCAGGTCGCGCAGGTTCGCCGCGAACACGCCGACCGCGTCGTCCTCGGCGGCGGTGCGCAGCCTCAGGCGCAGGTCGATGCCCAGGTGGACCAGGACGCGGGTCCGCCAGGCCCAGCGCACGGTGTCCGTCAGCCACTTGTCGGCGGCCCGCCCGCGGTCGGCGATCCCGAACCGGGCGGCGATGATCCCCTCGAACGACGAGGGACCCTCCGTCGGCTCCTCCGGCTCCAGGACGAGGTCGAGGACCTCTTCCTTCTCGCCGCGCAGCATCGCCAGGACGCGGTGCGAGGGCAGTGCGGTGAACGGCTCGGCGAAGTCGAAGTAGTCCGCGAACTTGGCGCCCGCCTCCTCCTTGCCCTCGCGCACCCTGGCGACCAGCCGTCCGCGCACCCACATGCGCTCGCGCAGCTCGCCGATCAGGTCGGCGTCCTCGGAGAACCGCTCGGTGAGGATCGCCCGGGCGCCGTCCAGGGCGGCCTGCGCGTCGGCCACGCCCTTGCCGGCGTCGACGAACGGCGCGGCGGCCGCGAGGGGCTCGATCGCCGGGTCGCCGAGCAGCCCCTCGGCCAGTGGCTCCAGACCGGCCTCACGCGCGATCTGGGCCTTCGTGCGCCGCTTGGGCTTGTACGGCAGGTAGACGTCCTCCAGGCGCGCCTTGGTCTCCGCGCCCCGGATCCGCGCCTCCAGCTCCTCGGTGAGCTTGCCCTGCTCGCGCACCGACTCCAGGATGGCGGTCCGCCGCTCCTCCAGCTCCCGCAGGTAGCGCAGCCGCTCCTCGATCGTGCGCAGCTGCGCGTCGTCGAGCATCTCGGTCGCTTCCTTGCGGTAGCGGGCGACGAAGGGCACCGTCGAACCGCCGTCGAGCAGTTCCACGGCAGCCTTGACCTGCCGCTCCCTTACGCCGAGTTCCTCGGCGATCCTGCCTTCGATGGACCCTACTCCCAGGGACCCGGGTGTCGTCACGATCCGGTACCGCCTTCTCCACTTCGGGTTGCGCGGCAATTGTGGCAGGTGGCACCGGCATCGGGGGACCAGGGCGGGTCGCGGCGGCGCGGCGGGTCTCAGACGCGCCGCGCGCCGCGCCGGCCGGCCCCGGAAGCGCCGCCGAGCAAGCGGGCGACGGCCCGGAAGGGCAGCGTCACGACCGTGGCGACGGCACCGCCGATCTGCCTGAGGACATCCGCGATGGCACGGAACACGTCATTCCCCTTTCGTGTTGCCTGTTCGCTGTTTCCAGGGTTTCCACGGTTTCCAGGGTTTCCAGGGTTTCCAGGTCAACGGTTTCTTGGGTTTCCTGGATTGCTGGGGTTCTTCCCTGTCTCCCTGTCTCCCTGTCTCCCTGTCTCCCGTGCTCTGCGGGTACCGCGCCGGACGCCGGTCATGCCCCGTGGTGCCGGGCGGATCCGGGCGCGGGCACCGTCCAGGTGAAGCGCGGCGGCCGGCGCTCCAGGAACGCGGCGACGCCCTCGGCGGGGTCGGCGCCGGCCCGCGCCGCTTCCGCCCAGTGGGCGTCGCGGTCGGTGCGCCCGTCGGCGAACTCCTTCGCCGCGGCTTGCGTCAGCTGCGAGCGCGACACCAGGACCCGGGTGAACTCGGCGACCCGCTCGCCGAGCCGCCCCTCGGGCAGCACCTCGTCCACCAGCCCGGTGCGCAACGCCTGCCCGGTGCCGATCAGCTCGCCGGAGAACAGCAGGTACTTGGTGGTGGCCGGCCCCACCAGCGACACCAGCCGCCGGGTCGCGGAGGCCGGGTACACGAGCCCCAGCTTCGCCGGGGTCACCCCGAACAGCGCGCCCTCCTCGGCGAACCGCAGGTCGCAGGCGGCCGCGAGCTGTGCCCCGCCGCCCACGCAGTGCCCGCGGACCGCCGCCAGCGTCGGCTTCGGGAACGCCGCCAGCGCCTCCTCCGCCAGCACGGACAGCCCCTGCGCCTCGGCGGGCGAGGCCCGCAGCGTGGAGATGTCGGCACCGGCGCAGAACGTGCCGCCCTCGCCCGTCAGTACCAGGGCCCGTACCGCGGGATCGGCCGCCAGGGTGTCCAGCAGCGGAGGCAGCGCCCGCCACATCGCGGCCGTCATGGCGTTCCGCTTGGCCGGGTGGGCGATCACGACGGTGGCCACGGATTCGGCGACGCGGTGCTGCAACTGGGGCTCCATGCGCGGGATGCTAGCCGTATCCCGCTCCGTACGGTCGACGTGGGGTCCCGGAGAGGAGGCCGGCCGATGCCCGGACGCGCGAAGGACGAGAAGACGAGACTGCGGCGCGGCTTCAGCCGGCTGGTCGCGCTCGGTGTGCTCCTGGCCGTCGCCGGCCTGGTCGGGCTCGTGTACACCGGCCTGGCCACCCTGACCTCCATGGTCCTGTTCGGCTGGCTGCTGCTGATCGGCGGCCTGGTCGGGCTGCTGCACGCCGTCGAGGGGCGGGGCAGCAACTTCTTCTGGCTCGCGGTGATCGTCGCCGCGCTGAACATCGCGGCGGGCGTGGTGGTGCTGAGGAGCCCGGAGGCGACCGCCGGCTGGCCATGTTCGCCGCCCTGCTCTTCCTCAGCGCGGGGCTCTTCCGGCTGGTCGGCAGCCTGGTGGTGCGCGGCCCGCAGTTCGGCTGGAGCCTGTTGCTGGGCGCGTTCGACCTGCTGTTGGGCGTCCTTGTGCTGGCCTCCTGGCCGAGCAGCAGCCAGTACGTCATCGGTACGTTCTTCTCGCTGGCCCTGCTCTTCGACGGCCTGGGCCTGATCGCCACCGGCTTCGGCGGACGCCGGGTGGTGAGCATGGTGGAGGACACCACGAAACCCGTACAAGCCGAATAGTTCGCGAAGTCGGCACCGGCGGGACAGGATGCAGTCCGACATCTGACCGTGTCATACGCCAACGGTCACAAGCGCTCGATATTCGCTGACTTGTGTTCAGTTCTCCGGCGGAGAGCGGCGCGGTGCCAACACTCGACGTGTGGTGACAACCGAGCACAAGGGTGGCGACCTGACGATGGACGACCACGGGCGCGGGCCCGCCCCACGCCCAGAAGGCGGCCTGGACGCACCCGTCGAGCCGCACGCGCGCGAACCACTGCCGTACGAGGGGGTGTGGCGGTTCACCGCCCCCGCCGTCGACGCCTCGGTCCCGCAGGCCCGGCACGCCGTACGGGATCTGCTGGCGCGGCAGGGGGTGCCGGCCGCCGAGGACGTGGTCGAGGGACTGCTGCTGATCGTCTCCGAGCTGGTCACGAACGCCGTACGGCACGCGGCGGTGCTCTCGCCGATGCTCGCCGTGGAGGTCGCCTTCGGCGCCGAGTGGGTGCGGGTGTCGGTGGAGGACGACCACCCCTACCGCCCCACCGCCCTGGAGGCCGATCACGGCCGGACCGGCGGCCGGGGACTGCTCCTGGTGCGGGAGATCACCCGCGAGGCGGGCGGGGTGTGCGACGTCGAGCACACGGCGAGGGGCGGCAAGGTGATCTGGGCCGCCCTGCCGCTCGGCCCCGCCCGGCCCGTCTGAGGCTCACCAGCCCTCGGACGGACCGGTCAGCTCCCTGATCGCGGGCCGGGCCGCGTCCAGCACCGTCATGAACCACGCCGAGAAGGCGTCCTTGGCGTGCCGCGCCGCCAGCTCGTCCGGGGTGACGAACGCGGTGGCATGCACCTCCTGGGGGTCCGGCCGCAGCGGCGCCTGCACCAGCCCGACGAAGAGGTGGTTGTACTCCTGCTCCACCAGGCCCGACGCGGGGTCCGGGTGGTGGTAGCGCACCGTGCCCGCCTCGCCGAGCAGCGACGGGGAGACGCCGAGTTCCTCGTGGGTGCGCCGGGCCGCCGCCGCGAAGGGGGCCTCGCCCGGGTAGGGGTGGCCGCAGCAGGTGTTCGACCACACACCGGGGGAGTGGTACTTGCCCAGCGCCCGCTGCTGGAGCAGCAGCCGGCCGTACTCGTCGAAGAGGAACACCGAGAACGCCCGGTGCAGCCGGCCCGGTGGCTGGTGGGCGGCGAGCTTCTCAGCCGTGCCGATCGTCACGCCGTTCTCGTCGACCAGTTCCAGCAGGATCGCTTCCGCGGTGCCGTTCGACGAGCTGTGCGTCGCGGTGGCAGGTGTGATCGGCATACCCATCCTTCGCCTCGTTCCTCGCGCCCCAGTCTGCCGTACGAATCCGGCACTCCCGGCACTTCCCGGCGCGTCGGCACCGGACGGAGGGGCCCGGTAGGTGATCGTGCCCGGCGCGCGAAGTCAGGAACCGTCCGCCGCGGGCGGCAGGGAGGAGGTCGGGGGCGCGCGCCGGACCGTTGCGCGCCGGGGTCCCGCGCGAAAAACGCCCTCAGTGGCACAGCCGGGCCTCGTGCTCCGCGTGGCCGCCCGGTTCCAGCTGGAACGTGCAGTGCTCCACGTCGAAGTGGTCGCCCAGGCACGTCTGCAGCTCGTGGAGCATCTTCTCGTGCCCTATGGCGTTCAGGACGTCGGAGCGGACCACGACGTGCGCGGAGAGCACCGGCAGGCCCGAGGTGATCGTCCAGGCGTGCAGGTCGTGGACGTCCTCCACCCCGTCCAGCGCGACCATGTGGGCGCGCACCTCCGCCATGTCGACGTCTTTCGGCGCCGACTCCAGCAGCACGTCGAGCGTCTCGCGCAGCAGCCGCAGGGCGCGCGGCACGATCATCAGGCCGATGACCAGCGAGGCGATCGGGTCGGCGGCCTGCCAGCCGGTGGTCAGGATCACCACCGCCGAGACCAGCACCGCGACCGAGCCCAGCGCGTCGGCGGCGACCTCGAGGAAGGCGCCGCGCACGTTCAGGCTCTCCTTCTGGCCGCGCACGAGCAGCGACAGCGAGATCATGTTCGCGACCAGACCGACCAGGCCGAAGACCACGGTCAGCCCGCCCTCGGTGCCGGCCGGCGTGACGAACCGCTGGATCGCCTCGTACAGCACGTAGCCGCCGACCCCGAGCAGCAGCAGACAGTTGGCGAGCGCGGCGAGGATCTCCGCGCGCGCGTACCCGAAGGTGCGGTGCGCGCTGGCCGGCAGGTTGGCGAAGTGGATCGCGAGCAGCGCCATGCCGAGGCCGAGCGCGTCGGTCGCCATGTGCGCGGCGTCCGCGATCAGCGCCAGGGAGTCGGCGAGCACACCGCCGACGACCTCGACCACCATGACGGTGAGCGTGATGGACAGCGCGATCCGCAGTGTGCCCCGGTACGCCGCGGCCGCCGTACCGGTGACCGGCGCGCCGTGCGCGTGCCCGTGATCGTGCCCAGCCCCCATGGCAAGCCGCCTCCTGTCGATCGGGTCCCGACCCAGTGAACTACGGGGCGGGGGTATCCGGCAACGCGGCACTGAACACCGTTGTCATGTGCCGTGACCTGCGAAAACGAACACCAGGTCGGCGCACCGCGGTGATCGGCGAGGGGCTCAGCGGCCGTGGTGCAGCAGCCAGCCCCGCCACGCGGACTCGACCATCTCGCGCACCCCGCGCCGGGCGGTCCAGCCCAGTTCCGCGGCGGCCCGGGCGGCCGAGGCGACCGCGCGGGGCGCGTCCCCCGGGCGGCGCGCCTCGACCACGGCGGGACGCCGGTCGCCGGTCACCTCGCCGATCAGGGTGACCAGCTCGCGCACCGAGACGCCCTCGCCGCGCCCGATGTTCACGGTCAGGTCGCCCGCCGCGTCCGGGGCGGACAGCCGCCGGGCCGCCGCGAGGTGCGCGTCGGCGAGGTCGGCGACATGGATGTAGTCGCGGACGCAGGTGCCGTCCGGCGTCGGGTAGTCGTCGCCGAAGATCCGCGGGGCCTCGTCGCGGGTCAGCCGGTCGAAGACCATGGGGACCACGTTGAAGACGCCGGTGTCGGCCAGGTCCGGAGCGGCCGCGCCCGCCACGTTGAAGTAGCGCAGGCACACCGTGGCGATGCCGTGCGCCCGGCCCGCCGCGCGCACCAGCCACTCACCGGCGAGCTTGGTCTCGCCGTACGGGCTCATCGGGGCGCACGGCGTGTCCTCCGTGATGAGCGCCACATCGGGGTTGCCGTAGACGGCCGCGGAGGAGGAGAAGAGGAAGCGCCGGATCCCGGCTTCGGCGACCGCGTCCAGCAGGGTCGCCAGACCGCCGACGTTCTCCGCGTAGTACCGCGTCGGCCGCTCGACGGACTCGCCGACCTGCTTGCGCGCCGCGAGGTGCACCACGCCGGTCACCGCGTGCTCGGCGAGCACCCGCCGCAGCACCGCGCCGTCCGCGGACGAGCCCCGCACCAGGGGGACCTCCGCCGGGAGCCGCGCGGGCACCCCGGCCGAGAGGTCGTCCAGCGCGACGACGCGTTCCCCGGCCCCGGCCATGACCCGCGCCACATGTGCCCCGATGTATCCGGCGCCGCCGGTGATCAGCCATGTCATGGTCGCCCACCCTAATCCCGGCCGGCTGGCGCACCGGCCCCGCGCCCGTCCGGTACGCCACACCCTGCCCGGTTCCGCACGGGCGGTTTGGCCGTCGGCCCCGGCGTCCCCGATGATGATCATGCGGAGGTCCCAGCAGGCCGGGTCGACCGGACCGTTAACGGGCGGTGAACACGAGCTTCCCGTCATCCGATAACCTCTGCCGACATGCCGCCCGCCGGGTGCAGCCCCGTCTGCCCCCAGGGCGCCCCACCATGCACGCGACCGGCGCGGAGACGTCGGCCCCCAGGGAGTGAGTACGGTTGCCGACCGCCATCCTCACCGGTCAGCCGGTCCCCGGATCGTCGATCGAGGGCGATCTGCGGTCGCTCGGCTTCGAGGTGCGCAGCGCCGCCGATCCGGCCGACGCCGAGTCCCTCCTCGCCCAGGTGCCGGGTGACCGGCGCGTCGCCGTCGTCGACGCCCGTTTCGTCGGCCATCTGCACGCGCTGCGCCTGGGCCTGACCGACCCGCGCTTCCCGCTCGCCGCGATCCCCGGCGCCGTGACCGCCCAGCCCGCGGGCCGCCGGGCCCTGACGCACGCGCTGGTCCGCGAGACCGCCGCGCCGGGCGCGCTGCTGGTGGACAGCCTCGCCGACCGGATCGCCGGCGCGCTCGACGCCGACGTGCACCGGCCCGAGCTCGGCAGCCTGGTCGCCGCCGTCCCCGCCGACCCGCAGGCCCGCAACGAGGCGCGGCAGGCCGTCACCGCCGTCGACGACGAGGCCGTCCGCCTGAAGTCGGCCGTCAAGGCCCGCGACGGCTTCTTCACCACCTTCTTCATCAGCCCCTACTCCCGCTACATCGCCCGCTGGTGCGCCCGCCGGGGCCTGACCCCCAATCAGGTCACCACCGCCTCCCTGCTCACCGCGCTGATCGCGGCGGGCTGCGCGGCCACCGGCACCCGGGGCGGGTTCGTCGCCGCCGGCGTGCTGCTGATCGCGTCCTTCGTGCTGGACTGCACCGACGGCCAGCTCGCCCGCTACTCCCTGCAGTACTCCACCCTCGGCGCCTGGCTGGACGCCACCTTCGACCGGGCCAAGGAGTACGCCTACTACGCGGGGCTCGCGCTCGGCGCGGCCCGCGGCGGCGACGACGTGTGGGCCCTCGCCCTGGGCGCGATGGTCCTGCAGACCTGCCGGCACGTCGTGGACTTCTCCTTCACCGAGGCCAACCACGACGCCACCGCCAACACCAGCCCCACCGCCGCGCTCTCCGGCCGGCTGGACGGCGTCGGGTGGACGGTGTGGCTGCGCCGGATGATCGTGCTGCCGATCGGCGAGCGGTGGGCGCTGATCGCGGTCCTCACCGCCGTCACCACCCCGCGCGTCACCTTCTCCGTCCTGCTCGTCGGCTGCGCCTTCGCCGCCGCCTACACCACGGCGGGCCGCGTCCTGCGGTCGCTGACCCGCGGGGCCGCGCGGACGGACCGCGCGGCACGGGCGCTGGCCGACCTGGCCGACAGCGGGCCGCTGGTGGCACCGCTCGCGCGCGCGGTGCCCGTCCCGGCGCCGCTGTCCGCCGGCGCCGGCGCGCTGCTCGTGGTGATCTCCGCCGCACTCTGGGGCGCCGCCTGGCCGACCCTGCTCGCCGCGCTCGGCTCTGTGGCGCTCTCCGCGGCCGCCGTCTCACGGCCTCTCGAAGGCGCGCTGGACTGGCTGGTTCCGCCCTTCTTCCGGGCCGCCGAGTACGGGACCGTGCTGATCCTGGCAGCTGAATCAGAGGTTAACGGGGCACTTCCCGCGGCTTTCGGACTGGTTGCGGCCGTCGCCTACCATCACTACGACACGGTCTACCGCATCCGCGGCGGCGCGGGTGCGCCCCCGCGCCGGCTGGTGCGGGCGATCGGGGGTCACGAGGGCCGGACCCTGGTGGTGGTGGTGCTCGCCGTGGTGCTGACCGCCGCGCAGTTCACGGCCGCGCTCACGGTCCTCGCCGTGGCCGTCGCCCTGGTGGTGCTCCTGGAGAGCATCCGGTTCTGGGTGTCCGCCCACCGACAGGGCGCACCCGCCGTACACGACGAAGGAGAACCCGCATGATCGGCCTCGTGCTGGCGGCCGGCGCCGGCCGGCGTCTGCGCCCCTACACCGACACCCTGCCCAAGGCGCTGGTGCCGGTGGGGCCCGCGGGCGACGAGGACGGTCCCACGGTGCTCGACCTCACCCTCGCCAACTTCGCCGAGATCGGCCTGACGGAGGCCGCGATCGTCGTCGGCTACCGCAAGGAGGCCGTCTACGCGCGCAAGGACGGGCTGGAGCGCACGTACGGCCTGAAGCTCACCCTGATCGACAACGACAGGGCCGAGGAGTGGAACAACGCCTACTCCCTGTGGTGCGGCCGTGACGCGCTGAAGGACGGCGTGATCCTCGCCAACGGCGACACCGTGCACCCGGTCTCCGTGGAGAGGACGCTGCTCGCCGCGCGCGGCGAGGGCAGGCGGATCATCCTCGCCCTCGACACCGTCAAGTCGCTGGCGGACGAGGAGATGAAGGTCGTCGTCGACCCCGAGCGGGGCGTGCGGAAGATCACCAAGCTGATGGACCCCGCCGAGGCCACCGGCGAGTACATCGGCGTCTCCCTGATCGAGGGCGACGCCGCCCCCGAACTGGCGGACGCGCTGCGGACCGTCTGGGAGACCGACCCGCAGCAGTTCTACGAGCACGGCTACCAGGAGCTGGTGGACCGCGGCTTCCGGATCGACGTGGCCCCGATCGGCGACGTGCCGTGGGTCGAGATCGACAACCACGACGACCTGGCCCGGGGGCGGGAGATCGCGTGCCGCTACTGACCCGGCTCATCCCGTCGCCGGTCGTCGTGGACATCCGCCCGGGTGCCCTCGATGACCTGGCCGACGTCCTCGCCGACGAGCGGATATCCCACTCGGGCCGGCTCGCCGTGGCCGTCAGCGGCGGTTCCGGCGCGCGGCTGCGCGACCGCGTCGCCCCCCAGCTGCCCGGCGCCACCTGGTTCGAGGTGGACGGCGGCACCCTGGACGACGCCGTCCGGCTGGCCGCCGACATGAAGGCGGGCCACTTCGACGCGCTCGTCGGGCTGGGCGGCGGTAAGATCATCGACTGCGCCAAGTTCGCCGCGGCCCGGGTCGGCCTCCCGCTGGTCGCCGTACCGACCAACCTCGCGCACGACGGTCTGTGCTCCCCGGTCGCCACCCTCGACAACGACGCCGGCCGCGGCTCGTACGGCGTGCCCAACCCGATCGCCGTCGTCATCGACCTGGACGTCATCCGCGAGGCCCCGGTCCGCTACGTCCGGGCCGGCATCGGCGACGCGGTCTCCAACATCTCCGCGATCCGGGACTGGGAACTCGCCCACCGCGTCAACGGCGAGAAGATCGACGGCCTCGCCGCGGCCATGGCCCGCCAGGCCGGCGAGGCCGTGCTGCGCCATCCGGGCGGCATCGGCGACAACGACTTCCTCCAGGTACTGGCCGAGGCGCTGGTCCTCAGCGGCATCGCCATGTCGGTGTCGGGCGACTCCCGCCCGTCCTCCGGCGCCTGCCACGAGATCAACCACGCCTTCGACCTGCTCTTCCCCAAGCGGGCGGCCGCGCACGGCGAGCAGTGCGGGCTCGGCGCGGCCTTCGCGATGTACCTGCGCGGCGCGCACGAGGAGTCGGTGAACATGGCCGAGGTGCTGCGCCGGCACGGACTGCCGGTGCTGCCGGAGGAGATCGGCTTCACCCCCGACGAGTTCGTCCGGGTCGTGGAGTACGCCCCGGAGACCCGGCCCGGCCGCTACACGATCCTCGAACACCTCGACCTGCACACCCACCAGATCAAGGACATCTACGCCGACTATGTCAAGGCCATCGGTAGCTGAACTCCGCCCCGTCGTCCACCCCGCCGGGGTGAAGGACCGGCGCAGCGGTGAGCACTGGGCGGGACGCCTCTACATGCGAGAGGTGTCGCTGCGGGTCGACCGCTACCTGGTGAACACCCGGGTCACGCCCAACCAGCTCACGTACCTGATGACCGTCTTCGGCGTACTCGCCGCCCCGGCCCTGCTGGTGCCGGGCGTGCCGGGCGCCCTGCTCGGCGTGCTGATGGTCCAGCTGTACCTGCTGCTGGACTGCGTCGACGGCGAGATCGCCCGCTGGAAGCAGCAGTTCTCGCTGGGCGGCGTCTACCTGGACCGGGTCGGCGCCTACCTGACCGACGCGGCCGTCCTCGTCGGCCTCGGGCTGCGCGCCGCCGACCTGTGGGGCACCGGGCGGATCGACTGGCTGTGGGCCTTCCTCGGCACCCTCGCCGCCCTCGGCGCCGTCCTGATCAAGGCCGAGACCGACCTCGTCGGCGTCGCCCGGCACCAGGGCGGGCTGCCGCCGGTGCAGGAGGCCGCGTCCGAGCCGCGCTCCTCCGGCATGGCGCTGGCCCGCCGGGCCGCCGCCGCGCTCAAGTTCCACCGGCTGATCCTCGGCATCGAGGCCTCCCTGCTCATCCTGGTCCTCGCGGTCCTGGACGCGGTCCGCGGCGACCTGTTCTTCACCCGGCTCGGCGTCGCCGTGCTCGCCGGGATCGCGCTGCTGCAGACGGTGCTGCACCTGGTGTCCGTCCTCGCGTCGAGCAGGCTCCGGTGAGCCCGGGGCTGCGGGTCGGGGCGGTCGTCATCACGATGGGCAACCGCCCCGAGGAGCTCCGCGCGCTGCTGGAGTCGGTCGCCCGGCAGGACGGCGACCCGATAGACGTGGTCGTCGTCGGCAACGGCTCGCCCGTGCCCGAGGTCCCCGCCGGGGTGCGCACCGTCGAGCTGCCGGAGAACCTCGGCATCCCCGGCGGCCGCAACGTCGGCATCGAGGCCTTCGGCCCCAGCGGCCGGGACGTCGACATACTGCTCTTCCTCGACGACGACGGCCTGCTCGCCCGCGCGGACACCGCCGAGCTGTGCCGCCGGGCCTTCGAGGCCGACCCCGAGCTCGGCATCATCAGCTTCCGCATAGCCGACCCGGACACCGGCGTCACCCAGCGCCGGCACGTCCCCCGGCTGCGCGCGTCCGACCCGATGCGCTCCTCGCGGGTGACCACCTTCCTCGGCGGCGCCAACGCGGTCCGCACCCGGGTCTTCGCCGAGGTCGGCGGCCTGCCCGAGGCGTTCTTCTACGCGCACGAGGAGACCGACCTGGCCTGGCGGGCCCAGGACGCGGGCTGGCTGATCGACTACCGGTCCGACATGGTGCTGTACCACCCGACCACCGCGCCCTCCCGGCACGCGGTCTACCACCGGATGGTCGCCCGCAACCGCGTCTGGCTCGCCCGCCGCAACCTGCCCGCCCCCCTCGTCCCCGTCTACCTGGGATGCTGGCTCGCCCTCACCCTGCTGCGCCGCCCCTCGCGGCCGGCCCTGCGGGCGTGGTTCGGCGGCTTCCGGGAGGGCTGGGCGTCGCCCTGTGGTCCCCGCCGGCCCATGAAGTGGCGTACGGTGTGGCGGCTGACTCGACTGGGCCGACCTCCCGTCATCTGACAAGCTCGGCCCTGAGAGCATGCGGGGCGCAACGCTCGGCCGCGGGGGCTGTCGCCCGGCCCGCACAGGCCGCGGATCCCGAAGACGAAAGTTTCGATAGTGAGTGAGACCACACACGACGGCACAGTCGCGGTGACCGCGCCCGTGTCACCCGACGAGGGACTGTCCGCGGCGGAGCTCGCCGCGAAGTACGGGCTGTCCGTGAGCGGCGCCCGCCCCTCCCTCGCCGAGTACGTCCGCCAGCTCTGGGACCGGCGCCACTTCATCCTCGCCTTCTCGCGGGCGAAGCTGACCGCCCAGTACAGCCAGGCCAAGCTCGGCCAGCTCTGGCAGGTCGTCACACCGCTGCTGAACGCGGCCGTGTACTTCTTCGTCTTCGGCGTGATCCTGGAGGCCGACCGGGGCATGCCGCGGGAGGTGTACATCCCCTTCCTGGTCACCGGCGTGTTCGTGTTCACCTTCACGCAGAGCTCGGTGATGGCGGGCGTCCGCGCGATCTCCGGCAACCTCGGCCTGGTGCGCGCCCTGCACTTCCCGCGCGCCTCGCTGCCGGTCTCCTTCGCGCTCCAGCAGCTCCAGCAGCTGCTGTTCTCGATGATCGTGCTGTTCGCCGTGACCTGTGCCTTCGGCAGCTATCCGGACCTGTCCTGGGTACTGATCCTGCCGGTGCTGGCGCTCCAGTTCTGCTTCAACACCGGCCTGGCGCTGATCATGGCCCGGGCCGGCGCCAAGACCCCGGACCTGGCGCAGCTGATGCCGTTCGTGATGCGCACCTGGATGTACGCCTCCGGCGTCATGTACTCCATCCCGATCATGCTGGCCGACAAGCCGTCCTGGATCGCCAACGTGCTCCAGTGGAACCCGGCCGCGGTCTACATGGACCTGATGCGTTTCGCGCTGATCGACGGCTACGGCTCCGCCAACCTCCCCGACCACGTCTGGGCGATCGCCGGCGGCTGGGCCGTGCTGTTCGCCCTGGGCGGCTTCGTGTACTTCTGGAAGGCGGAGGAGAGGTACGGCCGTGGCTGACCGGCCCACCGGGGACCGCGTCCCCACCGTCATCGCGGACGACCTGCACATCGTCTACCGCGTCAACGGCGCCAAGACCGGCAAGGGCAGCGCCACCGCCGCCCTCAGCCGCATCCTCAAGCGGCGCGAGGAGCGCGGCGTGCGCACGGTGCACGCCGTGCGGGGCGTCTCCTTCACCGCCTACCGGGGCGAGGCCATCGGCCTGATCGGCTCCAACGGCTCCGGCAAGTCGACCCTGCTGCGCGCCATCGCCGGGCTGCTGCCCGCCGAGAGCGGCAAGGTCTACACCGACGGCCAGCCCTCCCTGCTCGGGGTGAACGCCGCCCTGATGAACGACCTGACCGGCGAACGCAACGTCATATTGGGCGGCCTCGCCATGGGCATGTCCCGCGAGCAGGTCAGGGACCGCTACCAGGACATCGTCGACTTCTCCGGCATCAACGAGAAGGGCGACTTCATCACCCTGCCGATGCGCACCTACTCCTCCGGCATGGCCGCCCGGCTGCGCTTCTCCATCGCCGCCGCCAAGGACCACGACGTCCTCATGATCGACGAGGCGCTGGCCACCGGTGACCGCAAGTTCCAGAGGCGCTCCGAGGAACGCATCCGCGAACTGCGCAAGCAGGCCGGCACCGTCTTCCTGGTCAGCCACAACAACAAGTCGATCCGGGACACCTGCGACCGCGTGCTGTGGCTGGAGCGCGGCGAGCTGCGCATGGACGGACCCACCGGCGAGGTCCTCAAGGAGTACGAGAAGTTCACGGGCAAGTAGCAGGCCGTTCAGGGCCCTGCCGGAACCGCTCCGGCGGGGCCCTGCCCGTCGGCAAAGAACGCCTGCGCGGCCCGCAAAAGAAGCGTCAACTCCGGTCAGGCGCAGGAATCCTGAAGTCAATCGGTGTGTTCTTGTGATGCGCTGGACACCCCCTCGGTCCGCGCCGGGTTGTACAACGTAAGCTGTACCGGTGCCGAAACGCGGCAAGTAGGGCGATAATGCGCGACACCCGCTCCCCGGACCGCCGCCGGACCGCCGGGCGGCGTGTCCGAAATAGTGTGTATTGCGTCAGCAGTGTAGAACGGGAGATATGACGGCAATGGCTACGGAAACCTCCCAGCTCCGCCAGACATGTGCCGTCCCCGCCCCGGGCAGCGAGCGGTGACGGGAACCGCCCCGCCGCGCACGGACGACCCCGAGCGCGCGACGCTCGACAAGGCCACCGCCGAGAACTTCCCGGTGGCCCCCTTCTTCCTGCCCCGGGCCTGGCGCGCCGACCTGACGGCCGTCTACGGGTTCGCCCGCCTCGTGGACGACATCGGCGACGGCGACCTCGCCCCCGGCGGTGCCGACGCCCGCCTGCTCGGCGTGCCGCCCGAACGGGCCGAGGACCGGCTCGCCCTGCTGGACGCCTTCGAGGCCGATCTGCGCCGCGTCTTCGACTCCACCCCGCGCCACCCGCTGCTGCGTCGCCTGCAGCCGACCGTCCGGCGCCGCTCGCTCACCCCCGAGCCGTTCCTCGGCCTGATCGCCGCCAACCGCCAGGACCAGTCCGTCCAGCGGTACGAGACCTACGGCGACCTCCTCGCCTACTGCGAGCTGTCCGCGAACCCCGTCGGCCGGCTCGTCCTCGCCGTCACCGGTACCTCCACCCCCGAGCGGATCCGCCGCTCGGACGCGATCTGCACGGCCCTGCAGATCGTCGAACACCTCCAGGACGTCGCCGAGGACCTCGGCCGCGACCGCGTCTACCTGCCCGCCGAGGACATGCGGCGGTTCCACGTCCGGGAGGCGGACCTCGCCGCGCCGACCGCGGGCGCGTCGGTGCGCGCGCTGATCGCGTACGAGGCGCAGCGCGCCCGCGACCTGCTGGACGAGGGCGCGCCCCTGGTGGGCAGCGTGCACGGCAGGCTGAGGCTGTTGCTCGCGGGGTTCGTGGCGGGCGGAAGGGCGGCCGTCCGGGCGATCGCCGCCGCCGACTACGACGTACTTCCCGGCCCGCCCGCGCCCGGCAAGCTCCGGCTGCTGCGTGAGGTGGGCGTGATCCTGCGAGGAGAGGGGTGACCGGGACCGTGGAGTCCGCGCCGCACGTGTCCGCACCGGTACTCGCCGCCTACAGCTACTGCGAGGCCGTCACCGGACAGCAGGCCCGTAACTTCGCCTACGGCATCCGGCTGCTGCCGACGCCCAAGCGCCGCGCGATGTCGGCGCTGTACGCCTTCTCCCGGCGGGTCGACGACATCGGCGACGGCGCGCTCACCGGCGAGGTGAAGTACGCCCGCCTGGAGGACACCCGGGCGCTGCTCGACCGGATCCGCCGGGACGCGGTCGGCGAGGACGACACCGACCCGGTCGGCGTCGCGCTCGCCCACGCCGCCCGGCACTTCCCGATCCCGCTCGGCGGTCTGGACGAGCTGATCGACGGGGTCCTGATGGACGTCCGCGGCGAGGCGTACGAGACCTGGGACGACCTGAAGGCCTACTGCCGCTGCGTGGCAGGCGCCATCGGCCGGCTCTCGCTCGGCGTGTTCGGCACGGAACCGGGGGCGCGCGGCGTCGAGCGCGCGCCGGAATACGCCGACACGCTCGGGCTCGCACTCCAGCTCACCAACATCCTGCGGGACGTCCGCGAGGACGCCGAGGGCGGACGCACCTATCTGCCCGCCGACGACCTGGCCAAGTTCGGCTGTTCCGCCGGGTTCGACGGGCCGGTGCCGCCGGCGGGCTCCGACTTCGTGGGCCTGGTCCACTTCGAGGTGCGCCGGGCCCGCGCCCTGTTCGCGGAGGGTTACCAGCTGCTGCCCATGCTCGACCGGCGCAGCGGCGCCTGCGTCGCCGCCATGGCCGGCATCTACCGCCGCCTCCTGGACCGCATCGAGCGCGACCCCGAGGCCGTGCTGCGCGGCCGGGTCTCGCTGCCCGGCCGCGAGAAGGCCTACGTCGCCGTGCGCGGCCTGTCCGGCCTGGACACCCGGCACATCACCCGGCGGTCCGTCAGGAGGCGCGCCTGATGGACACCGTGGCGCAGGGCGGGGCCGGCGGCGAGCGGTGGGCAACCCTCCGCGGCCGGTGCGCGTCCCCGACGGTGACGGCCCGCCCGGGTACGGCGGCACGTCCCGGCGGGCGCGCGGGGGAGGGCGCACGATGACCGACGGCATGCGGTCCGGGCCCGCGCGGGACGCGGTGGTGGTCGGCGGAGGGCTCGCCGGAGTCACCGCCGCGCTCGCGCTCGCCGACGCCGGGGTGCGCGTCACCCTGCTCGAAGGCCGGCCGAGGCTGGGCGGTCTGGCCTTCTCCTTCCGGCGCGGCGACCTGACCGTCGACAACGGCCAGCACGTCTACCTGCGCTGCTGCACCGCCTACCGCTGGTTCCTGGACCGGATCGGCGGCGCGGCGCTGGCCCCGCTCCAGGACCGCCTCGACGTGCCCGTCGTCGACGTCGCCAGGCCCGCCGGCCGGCGGCTCGGCAGGCTGCGGCGCGACCCGCTGCCGGTCCCCCTGCACCTGGGCCGCAGCCTCGCGACGTATCCGCACCTCTCGCTCGCCGAGCGCGCCAGGGTGGGCCGGGCCGCGCTCGCGCTGAAAGGGCTCGACCCGGCCGATCCGGCGCTGGACGCCCAGGACTTCGGCAGCTGGCTGACCGCGCACGGCCAGTCGCGCCGCGCCGTCGAGGCCCTGTGGGACCTGGTCGGGGTCGCCACCCTCAACGCGGTCGCGGGCGACGCCTCCCTGGGGCTCGCCGCGACGGTGTTCAAAACCGGCCTGCTGTCCGAGCCGGGCGCGGCCGACATCGGCTGGGCGCGCGTCCCGCTGGGCGACCTGCACGACCGGCTGGCCCGCGGGGCGCTCGACTCCGCCGGCGTGCGCACCAGGGTCCGTACCCGCGTCGCCTCCCTCTCCCGCACCGACGACGGCCGTTGGCGGGTCCAGGTGCCCGGCGAGGTCGTCGACACGGACGCGGTCGTGCTCGCCGTACCCCAGCGCGAGGCCCACGACCTGCTGCCGCAGGGCGCCCTCGACGACCCCGGGCGGCTGCTGCGCATCGGCACCGCCCCCATCCTCAACATCCACGTCGTCTACGACCGCGCGGTCGTCGACGTGCCCTTCCTCACCGCCCTCGGCACGCCCGTGCAGTGGGTGTTCGACCGCACCGAGGCGTCGGGGCTGCGCACCGGCCAGTACCTCGCGCTGTCCCAGTCGGCCGCCCAGGACGAGATCGACGCGCCCGTGGCCGTACTGCGCGGGCGGTACCTGCCCGAGCTGGAGCGCCTGCTGCCGCGGACCCGCGGGGCCGGGGTGCGGGACTTCTTCGTGACCAGGGAGCGCACCGCGACCTTCGCTCCCGCTCCCGGCGTCGGACGGCTGCGGCCCGGCGCCCGCACCAAGGCGTCCGGCCTGTACCTGGCCGGAGCGTGGACCGCCACCGGGTGGCCCGCGACCATGGAGAGTGCGGTCCGCAGCGGCATCGGCGCGGCGGACGCCGCGTTGCGTGCCCTGGGCCGGCCCCGCCCCCGCCATCTCTTCGACGTCGAGGAGGCGGCGTGAGGACCGAGCAGCGCGCGGCGGGGCCCCGCACCTCCGGCACCGCAACAAGAGGAGAGACTGTGTCCACTGTGCCCCCGGCCTCGAAGGCCGCTCGAGAGACCGCGGTGGACGTGGCCGCGCTCCTGGAGCGCGGCCGGACCCTGGCCACACCGGTGCTGCGGGCGGCCGTCGACCGCCTCGCGCCTCCCATGGACACGGTCGCCGCGTACCACTTCGGCTGGATCGACGCCGCCGGCAACCCCGCCGACGGCGACGGCGGCAAGGCCGTGCGCCCCGCCCTCGCCGTGCTGTCCGCCGAGGTCACCGGAGCCGCGCCGGAGGCCGGCGTGCCCGGCGCGGTCGCCGTCGAACTGGTCCACAACTTCTCCCTGCTGCACGATGACCTGATGGACGGCGACGAGCAGCGCCGGCACCGCGACACCGTCTGGAAGGTGCACGGCCCCGCCCAGGCCATCCTGGTCGGCGACGCCCTGTTCGCGCTGGCCAACGAGGTCCTGCTGGAACTGGGCACCGTCGAGGCCGGCCGCGCCACCCGCCGGCTGACCACCGCCAGCCGCGCCCTGATCGACGGCCAGGCCCAGGACATCTCCTACGAGCACCGCGACCGCGTCAGCGTCGGGGAGTGCCTGGAGATGGAGGGCAACAAGACCGGCGCCCTGCTGGCCTGCGCCAGCTCCATCGGCGCCGTGCTCGGCGGCGCGGACGACCGCACCGCCGACACCCTGGAGAAGTACGGCTACCACCTCGGCCTGGCCTTCCAGGCCGTGGACGACCTCCTCGGCATCTGGGGCGACCCGGTCGCCACCGGCAAGCAGACCTGGAGCGACCTGCGCCAGCGCAAGAAGTCGCTGCCGGTGGTGGCCGCCCTCGCGGCCGGGGGCAGCGCCTCCGAGCGGCTCGGCGAACTGCTCGCCGCCGACGCCAAGAACAGCGACGTGGAGCACTTCTCCGAGGAGGAGTTCGCGGCCCGCGCCGCCCTGATCGAGGAGGCCGGCGGCCGCGAGTGGACCGCCGAAGAGGCACGCCGCCAGCACACCGTCGCCATCGAGGCCCTGAACGCCGTCGAGATGCCCGACCCGGTCCGGCGGCAGTTCGTGGCGCTCGCCGACTTCGTCGTCGTACGAAAGAGATGATCACTATCGGTCGAATAGCCCTCGCGTAGTCGCCGGCCGGTGCCGCGCCAGGACGCGCACCGGCCGACGGCGGACCCACAGCAGACGCACCGCTTGCAGCACTGCACGAAGGGGAAGCCATGACAGCGACGACCGACGGAAGCACCGGGGCCGTACCGCCCCGCGCTGCCGCGGCCAGCGAAACAGACAGCACCACCCCGCCGGCGGCCGGGGTCCAGGAAGCCGCCCAGCGCGCAGTCCGCCGCGCCACCGACTTCCTGCTCGCCCGGCAGGACGCCGAGGGCTGGTGGAAGGGCGACCTGGAGACCAACGTCACCATGGACGCCGAAGACCTGCTGCTCCGCCAGTTCCTGGGCATCCGGGACGAGGCCACGACCGCCGCCGCCGCCCTCTTCGTCCGCGGCGAGCAGCGCCCGGACGGCACCTGGGCCACGTTCCACGACGGCCCGGGCGACCTCTCCGCCACCATCGAGGCCTACGTCGCCCTGCGGCTGGCCGGCGACGCGCCGGAGGCGCCGCACATGGCGAGGGCGGCGGAGTGGATCCGCGCCCGCGGCGGCATCGCGGCGGCCCGGGTCTTCACCCGGATCTGGCTCGCCCTGTTCGGCTGGTGGAAGTGGGAGGACCTGCCCGAACTGCCGCCCGAGCTCATCTTCTTCCCCAAGTGGGTCCCGCTCAACATCTACGACTTCGGCTGCTGGGCCCGGCAGACGATCGTCCCGCTGAGCATCGTCTCCGCCACGCGCCCGGTGCGGCCCGCGCCGTTCCCGCTGGACGAGCTGCACACCGATCCGGCCGACCCCAACCCGGTGCGCCCGCCCGCCCCCGCGGTGAGCTGGGACGGCGCCTTCCAGCGGCTGGACAGGGCCCTGCACGCCCTGCGCAGGATCGTGCCGAAGAGGCTGCGCCGGGCGGCGATGCGGACGGCCGCGCGCTGGATCGTCGAACGGCAGGAGAACGACGGCTGCTGGGGCGGCATCCAGCCGCCGGCCGTGTACTCGCTCATCGCCCTCCACCTGCTCGGCTACGACCTCCAGCACCCGGTGATGCGTGAGGGGCTGCGGTCCCTCGACCGGTACGCGGTCTGGCGCGAGGACGGGGCCCGGATGATCGAGGCCTGCCAGTCGCCGGTGTGGGACACCTGCCTGGCGACCATCGCGCTCGCCGACGCCGGGGTCCCCGCCGACCATCCGCAGCTGGTGAAGGCGGCCGACTGGATGCTCGGGGAGCAGGTCGTGCGGCCCGGCGACTGGTCCGTACGCCGCCCCCATCTCCCGCCGGGCGGCTGGGCGTTCGAGTTCCACAACGACAACTACCCCGACGTCGACGACACCGCCGAGGTCGTCCTCGCGCTGCGCAGGGTGCGGCACCACGACCCGGAGCGGGTGGAGAAGGCCATCGCGCGCGGGGTGCGCTGGAACCTCGGCATGCAGTCGAAGGACGGCGCGTGGGGCGCCTTCGACGTCGACAACACCAGCCCGTTCCCCAACCGGCTGCCGTTCTGCGACTTCGGCGAGGTCATCGACCCGCCGTCCGCGGACGTCACCGCGCACGTCGTGGAGATGCTCGCGGTGGAGGGCCTCGCGCACGACCCGCGCACCCGGCGCGGCATCGCCTGGCTGCTCGACCGACAGGAGCCGGACGGCTCGTGGTTCGGGCGCTGGGGCGTCAACTACGTGTACGGCACGGGGTCGGTGGTGCCCGCGCTGGCCGCCGCCGGGTTCCCCGGCGCGCACCCGGCGATCCGGCGGGCGGTGGCCTGGCTGGAGAGCGTGCAGAACGACGACGGCGGCTGGGGCGAGGACCTGCGCTCCTACCGGGACGAAGCGCGGTGGAGCGGCCAGGGCGCCTCGACCGCCTCGCAGACCGCGTGGGCGCTGATGGCGCTGCTGGCGGCGGGGGAGCGCAACTCCCGGGCGGTGGAACGCGGTGTCGCGTGGCTGGCCGCGACCCAGCGGGAGGACGGCTCCTGGGACGAGCCGTACTTCACGGGCACGGGCTTCCCGTGGGACTTCTCGATCAACTACCACCTCTACCGGCAGGTCTTCCCGCTCACGGCGCTGGGGCGGTACGTGCACGGCGAGCCCTTCGCGCAGGCCGGGGAACCGGCGCCGACGGTCGCGGAGGTGGCGGAGATCGTCGAGGTCGCGGAGGCCGTCGAGATCGCGGAGATCGCTGAGATCGTTGAGGGCGCGGACATCGAGGAGATCACGGGGGCCGCGGAGGCCGCCGAGGTGGCGCCGGCCGCGCAGGCCGGGCCGGTCGGCCGGCGGCCGGCCGCCGAGGCCAAGGGCAGCGGATGAGCACCCCCTCCGCTCCGGCGCCGCTGCTGATCGCCTGTGCGCTCGGCATCGAGCGCCTGGCGCTGCGGCTGGGGGAGCGCGAGGGTGCCCACGGGCCGGTGGCCGTGCTGCGCACGGGGATGGGGCCCGGCGCCGCCGAGCGTTCCGTCGCGCGGGCGCTGGCCGACCCGGCGCTCGCCGGCGCCGCCGTGCTCGCCACCGGCTTCTGCGCGGGGCTGGCCCCCGGCATGCACCCCGGCGACCTGGTCGTCGCCGCGGAGACCCGGGACCCGCGCGGCACCACCGCCTGCGCCGGCACCGGCCCGCTCGTCAGGGAGCTCACGCGTGCGGTGCCCGGCCGCACCGTGCACACCGGCCCGGTCACCGGCTCCGACCACGTCGTACGGGGCCAGGAGCGGGCCGGCCTGCTGGCCACCGGCGCGATCGCGGTCGACATGGAGTCGGCCGCGACGCTCCTGAGCGCCGGGCGTGCGGGAACACGCCCGGTTGCGGCCGTCCGGGTGGTCGTGGACGCTCCAGAACACGAACTCGTCCGTATCAGCACGGTGCGCGGTGGAATATCCGCCTTCCGCGTCCTTCGTTCCCTTCTTCCAGTGTTCTTCGAATGGCACCGTAATGTGCTGCTCCCCAGGAGGTGAGCCCGATGGCCATGCCGCTGCGCCAGTCCGTCAAGGTCGCTACGTACTTGGCTGAGCAGAAGTTCCGCAGACGCGACAAGTTCCCGCTCATCGTCGAGCTGGAGCCGTTGTTCGCCTGCAACCTCACGTGCGAGGGGTGCGGCAAGATCCAGCACCCGGCCGGGGTGCTGAAGCAGCGCATGCCGGTCGCGCAGGCGGTCGGAGCGGTGCTGGAGTCCGGTGCGCCGATGGTGTCGATCGCGGGCGGCGAGCCGCTGATGCACCCTCAGATCGACGAGATCGTCCGGCAGTTGGTGGCCCGGCGGAAGTACGTCTTCCTGTGCACCAACGCCCTGTTGCTGCGCAGGAAGATGGACAGGTTCACGCCCTCCCCCTACTTCGCCTTCGCCGTGCACATCGACGGCCTGCGCGAGCGGCACGACGAGTCGGTCGCGAAGGAGGGGGTGTTCGACGAGGCGGTGGCGGCGATCAAGGAGGCCAAGCGGCGCGGCTTCAGAGTCACCACCAATTCCACCTTCTTCAACACCGACACGCCGCAGACCGTCATCGAGGTACTCAACTACCTCAACGACGACCTCCAGGTGGACGAGATGATGATCTCGCCCGCCTACGCCTACGAGAAGGCGCCCGACCAGGAGCACTTCCTGGGCGTGGAACAGACCCGCGAACTGTTCAAGAAGGCCTTCGCGGGCGGCAACCGGCGCCGCTGGCGGCTCAACCACTCCCCGCTCTTCCTGGACTTCCTGGAGGGCAGGGTCGACTTCCCGTGCACCGCGTGGGCGATCCCCAACTACTCCCTGTTCGGCTGGCAGCGCCCCTGCTACCTGATGAGCGACGGGTACGTGCCCACGTACCGCGAACTGGTCGAGGAGACCGACTGGGACAAGTACGGCCGCGGCAAGGATCCGCGCTGCGCCAACTGCATGGCGCACTGCGGCTACGAGCCCACCGCCGTCCTCGCCACCATGGGGTCGCTGAAGGAGTCGCTGCGCGCCCTGCGCGAGACGGTCTCCGGGAACCGGCAGTGACGGTGAACTGACGCGGGGCACGCAACCGAGAGGGGGCCGAGCGTGACGCACACGGAGCAGGTCCGGGCACCACGTCACCTGAAGGCGCCGTCCGCGGCGCAGGTCGGCGACGCGTCCGGCGCCGGGGCGGCCGTACCGCACGGGCCGGCCGCACAGACCGTCGTACCGGGACAGTCCGCGAAGGACGCCGTCGCCGGGGAATCGCTGTCCGCGCCGTCCGAGGAGGCCCGTCCATGACCACCGCGGAATCCGCGTCCCAGCCCGCCGAGCCGGCGCCCGGCGGGGAGTTCGACCTCGGCGCGCTGCTCGCCGGCCGCGGGGCCGAACGCTACGCGCTGCACGCCCGCTACCTGAACCCCCAGTTGCCGCGCATGCTGCACACCATCGGCTTCGACAAGGTCTACGAGCGGGCCGAGGGCGCCCGCTTCTGGGACGCGGACGGCAACGAGTACCTGGACATGCTCGCCGGGTTCGGGGTGATGGGCCTGGGCCGCCACCACCCCGTGGTGCGCAAGGCGCTGCACGACGTCCTGGACGCCGGGCTCGCCGACCTGACCCGGTTCGACTGCCAGCCGCTGCCCGGACTGCTGGCCGAGCGGCTGCTCGCGCACAGCCCGCACCTGGACCGGGTCTTCTTCGGCAACAGCGGTACGGAGGCCGTGGAGACGGCGCTGAAGTTCGCCCGGTTCGCCACCGGCAGGCCCAGGGTCCTGTACTGCGCGCACGCCTTCCACGGCCTGACCACCGGCTCGCTGTCCGTGAACGGCGAGGCGGGCTTCCGGGACGGCTTCGCCCCGCTGCTGCCCGACACGGCCGTACCGCTGGGCGACCTCGACGCCCTGACGCGGGAGCTGGCCGGAGGCGACGTCGCCGCGCTGATCGTGGAGCCGATCCAGGGCAAGGGCGTGCACGAGGCGCCGCCCGGCTATCTGCGCGCCGCGCAGGAGCTGCTGCACCGGCACGGGGCGCTGCTCATCGCGGACGAGGTGCAGACCGGCCTGGGCCGCACCGGCGACTTCTACGCCTACCAGCACGAGGACGGCGTCGAGCCGGACCTGGTCTGCGTGGCCAAGGCGCTCTCCGGCGGCTATGTGCCGGTGGGCGCCACGCTGGGCAAGGACTGGATCTTCAAGAAGGTCTACTCGTCCATGGACCGGGTGCTGGTCCACTCGGCCAGTTTCGGGTCCAACGCCCAGGCCATGGCGGCCGGTCTGGCGGTGCTGTCCGTCATGGAGGACGAGCGGGTCGTCGCGCGCGCCCGGGCCACCGGCGAGCTGCTGCGGTCCCGGCTCGCCGCGCTGACGGACACCTACGAGATGCTCGCGGACGTGCGCGGCCGGGGACTGATGATCGGTATCGAGTTCGGGCGGCCCCGGTCGCTGAAGCTGCGCAGCCGCTGGGCCGTGCTGCAGGCCGCCCGCAAGGGGCTCTTCGCCCAGATGGTCGTCGTTCCGCTGCTGCAGCGGCACCGGATCCTCACCCAGGTCTCCGGCGACCACCTGGAGGTGATCAAACTGATTCCGCCGCTGATCATCGGGGAGCGGGAGGTGGACCGGTTCGTGGACGCCTTCACGGCCGTGATGGACGACGCGCACAGCGGCGGCGGGCTGGTGTGGGACTTCGGGAAGACGCTGGTGAAGCAGGCGGTGGCCAACCGCTGACCGGCCGGCGGACGGCGGGGCTTTGCCTCTGAGGCAAGAAACTTGCCTCACGGGCAAGAGCCGGGCTGAATGGGGGCATGAACCCCTCCGCCCCCGGGCCCGGCAGCGAGCCGGCCGGCCCGCTGCCGGCGGTCGCCCCGCACCTGCGTGACCTGCGCCGCCGGGCGTCCCTCACGCTGGAGGCCGCCGCCCGTGCCGCCGGGCTGTCGCCCGCCCATCTGTCCCGGCTGGAGACCGGCCGGCGCCAGCCCTCGCTGCCGATGCTGCTGGCGCTCGCCCGGGTCTACGGTACGACCGTGTCGGAGCTGCTCGGCGAGACGGTCGCCGACCGGGACGCCGTCGTGCGCGCCGCCGAGATGGAGCCGACCGGCGCGGGCGGCTGGACGTACTGGCAGGCCGGCGCGTCCGCGCGCGGCATGCAGGCGCTGCGGGTGCACGTGCCGCACGGCTCGCAGGGCGACATCGTGCGCGTGCACCCCGGTGAGGAGTGGCTGTACGTCCTCAAGGGACGGCTGCGGCTGCGCCTGGGGGACGCCGGCCACCGGCTCGACCCGGGCGACAGCGCCCACTTCGACTCGCTGACCCCGCACCGCATCGCCGCCCAGGACCCGGGCGGGGTCGACCTCCTGTTCGTCCACACCCTGCTGCAGAGCCCCACGGCCGCGCTGTGCCTCGGCCCCACCACGGGAGACACCCCATGAGCGACATCGAGCAGAAGCTTCCCCGGGCCATCTGGGTCCGGTTGTTGGTCTACGTCGTCGCGGGGCACCTCTTCGCGGCGTTCCTCTACCTGCTGTTCGAGACGGGGGCCAAGTAGCCGGGTCAGCGGGCGGGGGCCCGGGCGGGGGTCAGTCGAGCAGGCGCCCGCGCAGCCGCTCCCGGGTCTCGGGGGCGAGGCGCAGCCCCTGCTCCAGGTAGGCGTCGACGCCGCCCCAGGTCTCCTCGACGGTCTCCAGCGCCGCCGTCAGATACTCGGCACGCGCGTCGAAGAGCGGGCTGAGCAGTTCCATGACCTCGGGGGAGTGGGCGGAGGCGGAGCTGCCGCTGCGGTGCACCTGGTAGCGGCGGTGCTTGGCGTTGGACTCCAGGTAGTCGGCGAGGATCGCCTCCCGCTCCACACCCAGCGCGAGCAGCGTGACCGCGATCGACAGCCCGGCGCGGTCCTTGCCCGCCGCACAGTGCATCAGCGCCGGGACGCTGTCCTCGGCGAGCGCGTGCAGCACCTGGGAGTGCTCGGCGGTGCGCTCCTTGATGATCGCGCGGTACGAGGTGATCATCCGGCCGGCGGCCCTGCCGTCGGCGAGGATCCCGCGCAGGTGCTCCACGTCGCCCTCCCGGACCATCTTCCAGAACTCGGCGCCGTCCGCCGGGTCGGTCAGCGGCAGGTTGACGTTGCGCACGCCCGGCAGCCCGATGTCCGGGCCCTCCAGCTTCTGGTCCGCGGCGTTGCGGAAGTCGAAGACCGTGTGCAGGCCCAGCGAGGCCAGGAACGCGGCGTCCTCGGCGGTGGCGTGCGCGAGGTGGCCGCTGCGGTACAGCACTCCGTGCCGCACCCGGCGCCCGTCCACGGTCGGCAGTCCGCCCACGTCACGGAAGTTGCGCACTCCGGCCAGTTCGGGCTCGGTCGACGGCACCTGCTGCGTCACGGGGGCTCCCTCCCTCGGCCCCGTCGGCGCGGCTCGTCGACGGGCACGTCCACCTGCACGATACGGCACGAGATGCCGCCATCCTGTGTGGTCCACAGGCGGTCGCGGGGGAGTTCGGGCAGGCACATGCCCGTCGAGTGAACGGTGCGAATAGGGGCAAATCGCCGCAGGGGGGCGCGTCGCCGCGCCGTGGGCCGTGAGTGGAGAGGCGAGACGGTCTCGGCGTGGCTGTTATTCGCAAGTGTCATATCTGGGCCGCCTGTCCGAATTGGGCTATTTGCTCCAACTCTGTCTGATGTAAGGCCACCTGGGGCAGGGTCACGTGAGCAGCGTCATATCCGTGACCGAGCGTGGCTCGGCATGTTCACGTAATTCACATGCTCATCAAGGGTATTCAGGAGAAACACCCCTGCCGCAATGCACGGAGTGTGACCGGGATTCCGGTGAACGGATCACGAAAACGGCGTTGCGGCGGAACTCGTCGCTTGTCCCGCCGCGTCGCGGTCGCTTACGTTCCACACCGATCCGGACGGACGCCGAATCCTGCCGCCGCCCGGTGCCCGCGCTAACTCACCCGTGTTCGGCAGGAGCGGGGGACCCACAGGTAGAAACGCCTGTTCCGGTCTCCGGAACGGCTCGGGGTAAAGCCGCGTCCCGACGCGGCCGGGCATCTCCAGTCCGCACCCGACAGCTCACCTCGCAGGCGCCGGAGAGGAATTCGCCATGCCCGCGAAGGGTAAGCACCGCCGTCCGAAGACCCAGCGCTTCACCCGTTCCATCGCCGCCGCCGGAACCGGTGGCGCCGCACTCGCCCTGCCGCTGATGGGGGCCGCCGGCGCCCACGCCGCCACCCCCCAGTCCGCCACCCCCCAGTCCGCCGCGGACCAGGCCGTCCGGTCGGCCCCGGCCGAGCGGACGGCCGTCCGGCAGGCCGCCGCCGCGTCGGCGTCCGCCGCCGGGACGGACGTACGGACGTACGCGGTGAGGGCCGGCGACTACCTCGCGAAGATCGCCGAGGAGCAGCACGTCAGCGGTGGCTGGCAGCGGCTGTACGAGGACAACCGGGAGGTGGTCGGTGACGACCCGTCGCTCATCCACCCCGGCCTGAGGCTCACCCTCGGCCAGAAGGCCGCGGCGAGCGATGACAAGCGCTCGTCCGCTTCATCCCCTTCTTCCTCTTCCTCCTCGTCGTCCGCCCCGTCCTCCCCGGCCGAGTCGTCGGCGACGCGGCAGTCCTCGAAGCCCACGGACGAATCCGCCGCTCAGCAGGCCGGCTCCTCCCCGGCCGCGACCGGCGCCCAGGCCGCCGCCACCGGCTTCTCCGCCCCCGTGGAGGGCGCCGGCGTCGGCACCGCCTACCGCGTCGCGGGCAGCATGTGGTCCAGCGGCTACCACACCGGCGTCGACTTCGCCGCCCCCAGCGGCACCCCGCTGAAGGCCGTCGGCGCGGGCACGGTCGTCTCCGCGGGCTGGGCCGGCGCGTACGGCAACCAGGTCGTCGTCAGGCTCGCCGACGGCTACTACGCGCAGTACGCCCACCTGTCCGCGCTCTCCGTCTCCAGCGGCCAGAGCGTGACCGCGGGCCAGCAGGTCGGCCTGTCGGGTTCGACCGGCAACTCGACCGGCCCGCACCTGCACTTCGAGATCCGCACCACGCCGGACTACGGCTCGGACGTCGACCCGGTCGCCTACCTCCGCTCCAAGGGCGTCTCCGTCGGCTGACCCACCGCACCGCACGCACCGCCGAAGGCCGGTCCCCGATCCCCGGGGCCGGCCTTCGGCGTCCCGGTCACCGGGTCTTATTCCGTCATTGACCAATTCTTTGGCCGTGGCCTTTCTCACCGTCCGTCAACTCCGCCCTACGGTCGCGTAGGTCACATTCGAAACGGAATGATGGTCCGACGTGGCAGACGATTCGAAGAATGACAGCAGATCAGTGATCGGGTCGTACGTGGCGGTGGGGGACAGCTTCACCGAGGGCGTCGGCGACCCCGGCCCCGGCGGGGCGTTCGTCGGCTGGGCCGACCGGTTCGCCGTACTGCTCGCGGACCGCCGACCCGAGGGCGACTTCCAGTACACCAATCTCGCCGTACGCGGCAGGCTGCTCGACCAGATCGTGGCCGAGCAGGTGCCACGGGCCGCCGAACTCGCGCCGGACCTGGTCTCCTTCTGCGCCGGCGGCAACGACATCCTGCGCCTCGGCACCGACCCGGACGACGTGGCGGAGCGCTTCGAACGGGCGGTCGCCGCGCTGACCGCAGCCGCGGGAACCGTGCTGGTGACGACCGGCTTCGACACCCGGGGCGTCCCCGTGCTGCGGCACCTGCGCGGCAAGATCGCCACCTACAACGGGCATGTGCGGGCCATCGCCGACCGGTACGGCTGCCCGGTGCTCGACCTGTGGTCGCTGAAGTCCGTGCGGGACCGCCGCGCCTGGGACGGCGACCGGCTGCACCTGTCCCCCGAGGGGCACACGCGCGTGGCGCTGCGCGCCGGCCAGGCGCTCGGCCTCGCCGTGCCCGCCGACCCCGAGCAGCCCTGGCCGCCGCTGCCGCCGCGCGGCACCTTCGAGGTGCGGCGGGACGACGTCCAGTGGGCACGCGAGTACCTGGTGCCGTGGATCGGCCGGCGGCTGCGCGGCGAGTCGTCGGGCGACCACGTCATCGCCAAGGGCACGCTGTCGCCCGACGACATCAAGATGCGGATCGCGTCGGTGGCCTGAGGCCGCCCGACGCGCCCCCGGGGCGCCGCGCCCGGAGCGGACCCCCGCGGACGCCGCGGGGCCGTCCGCGACCGGCGCGGACCACGGGAGCGCCGGCCGCACGCGGCACGGCGGCTCAGTGCCGCCGGGCCGCCGGCACCTCCGCCTCCACCAGGCCCAGTTCCCGGGCCAGCGCCTCGTCCACCCACTCCTGCGCCCGCGCGCGTGACACCGCCCCCGGGTAGGACGTCAGCTGCACGGCGAGCCCGTCGAGCAGGGCGGTCAGGCGCAGGGCCGTGCCCGTCGGGTCGGCGCAGCGGAACTCGCCGGCCGCCACCCCCTCCGCGATGACCTCGGCGAGGGCCGCCTTCCACCGCCTGTCGAGATCCCGGGTGACCTCCCGCAGCGCGGGCTCGCGCAGCGCCGCCGCCCAGCCCTCGATCCACAGCCGCCAGCCCTTGGCCGGGCCGGTCGGCGCGTACCAGCGCACCGCCGACCGCAGCCGGCGCAGGGCCGTGGTGCGCCGCCCGAGCACCCGGCCCAGGCGGGCCAGGTCACCCTCGGCCGCGTACGCGAACGCGGCGGCGACCAGGTTCTCCTTCGTGGAGAAGTGGTACAGCACCAGCGCGTTGCTCACACCGAGCGCGGACGCCACGTCGGCGATCCGCACCGCCGCCACGCCCCGCGCCTCGATCTGCTCCACGGCGGCGCGCAGCAACTCCTCGCGCCGCTCCGCCACGCTCAACCGCACTCTCGCCACCCCGTCACCCTAACGGCCGGGTCCGGCCCGTGGCCGGGCGGCGACGCCCGCGTCAGCGGTACGACCCGAAGCGCTCCGCGAGCAGCGGCAGCCGGCCCGCGGCGACGGCGTGCGCGGCGGCACGCGGCGTGCTCCCGTCCGCCTCCGCGCGCGCCGGCACCCGACCGGTCAGGGCGCGCATCGCGTGCCGGATGTGCGCGAACGCCTCGTCGGCCACCGCGCCGACGTCGCCGAAGAGCGTCCACCACCACCAGGCGTTCGTCGCCGAGTTCACCACCACGTCGGGTCGGGCAGGACCGTGACCCCGCAGGCGGTCAGCGACGCCTCCGCCCCGGCTACCACGGGCATGTCGGCCGCCGCCACGATCCAGCGGGCGGTGACCAGGTCCTGGTTGGTGAGGTCGACCGCGTACGGGACGGCGGCGCGCACCAGCACCTCGGCGTCGGCGGACAGCCAGGCGTCGCCGGACAGTTCGCGGTCGCCGGGCCGCAGCGCGGCGCGGTCCACCGTGCCGTGGGCGTCCCGCGCGGCGAGCAGCGCGTCGACGTCCAGGCCCGCCGGGTTGGCGACCGTGCCCTTGACGTCGGCGACGGCCACGACCGTGAGACCCGCGCGCGTGAGGAAGCGGGCGGTGGCGCCGCCCATGGCGCCCAGGCCCCGCACGGCCACCCGCGTGCCCGCGTACGGCACGCCGGCCCGGTCCAGGGCGGTGAGCACCGACTCCGCCACCCCGCAGCCGCCGGCCAGCTCGCCGAGTCCGATGCCGTCCGCCTCGACCGCGAACGCGTCGGCGAGCCGCCGCCGTGCCGCCGCCTCGTCCGCCAGCAGCGGGAACACCGCCTGGCTCGACGACACGAGCCCCGCCTCGGCGACGGCCCAGGCCACCACGTCCTGGCCGAGCCCGAGGTCCTCGCCTGTGATCCGGAAGGACTCGACGTACGGCCGGACCGCCCGCAGGCAGCGCACCAGGAGTCCGTACGCCCCCGGGTCGCGCGGGTCGCGCCGATCCGCTCAGTCGATGCCGCCCTCGGCGCCGCCGAGCGGGACGTAACGGGCCGCGGGGTCGTAGTGACGGGCCTCTTCACGGTCATGCCGCGGGCCAGCCCGGCGACCTCCTCCAGGGCGCAGCCCGGGCGCATCCGCAGGCCGCCGCCGGCGACACCGCGCACCAGCCGGTCCACGACCAGGAAGTTCTGACGGCCCGTGACGTGGTCGGTCCAGGTGAGCGACCGGAGGGGGGACGGTCACGGAAGCTCCTCGCGGGCGGGGGCGGTCACCGGGCGCGACCTTCCCTGCTGAATCACAGGTCAGTACAGGGGCCGGGCGGCGGGTGCTGTCGGTGGGGCGCACCATAATGGAGATCCCACCGATTCCACCTGGAGGTACCGTGGCCGGTTCCCGTTCCCTGAGCTCCGGGCTCCGCGCACTGCAGCCCGCGGCCTTCGGCGTGGAGCCGAGCGGTGAGCGCATGGCGCGCATCCGCAGATCGCCCCACTTCCAGGACGGTGTCTTCCAGAACCCGGGCGGGCCCTCGCGGATCCGCCCGTCGGGTTCGGCGCTCGGTTTCGCCCGGACCTACGTCGACAAGGACGCCCGCAACCGCCGCGTCCCGCACGGCGCGGTGCCGCTGCACCCCACCACGGCCGCCGATCTCGCCCGGCCGCCCGCCACCGGCCTGCGGCTGACCTGGCTGGGGCACTCCAGCGTCCTCGCGGAGATCGACGGACAGCGGGTGCTGTTCGACCCCGTGTGGGGCGAGCGCTGCTCCCCGTTCGCGTTCGCCGGGCCCCGGCGGCTGCACCCGGTGCCGCTGCCCCTGACGGCGCTCGGCCCGGTGGACGCCGTCGTCATCTCGCACGACCACTACGACCACCTGGACATGCCCACGATCAAGGCACTGGCCGGCACGGACACGGTGTTCGCGGTGCCGCTCGGCGTGGGTGCCCACCTGGAGCACTGGGGCGTGGCCGCCGGCCGGCTGCGCGAGCTGGACTGGCAGGAGTCGGCCAAGGTCGGCGCGGTGACCCTGACCGCCACCCCGGCCCGCCACTTCTGCGGCCGCGGCCTGCGCAACACCCAGCACACGCTCTGGGCGTCCTGGGTCGTCGCGGGGGAGCGGCACCGCGTCTTCCACAGCGGTGACACCGGGTACTTCGCGGGCTTCCGGGACATCGGCGCCGACCACGGTCCGTTCGACGCCACGATGATCCAGCTCGGCGCCTACAGCGACTTCTGGCCGGACATCCACATGACGCCCGAGGAAGGCGTCCGGGCCCATCTGGACCTGCAACTCGGCCAGGCCGGGTCGGGGGTGCTGCTGCCGATCCACTGGGCGACCTTCAACCTGGCGCCGCACCCCTGGGCGGAGCCCGGCGAGTGGACCAAGGACGCCGCCGAGGCGGCCGGAGCGCTGGTGGCGCTGCCCCGGCCGGGCCGGCCCTTCGAGCCGGCCGGGGAGCTGCCGGCGGAGCCGTGGTGGCGGGCGGTGTCGCAGCCGATCGCGCATGCGTGGCGGCGTCCGCGGGGTGTGGCGGATGTGGTCGGGACGAGCAGGAGTGATCCCGACCTTGCGGGTGAGCGGTGACGTCGGTCGGGGAGGAGCTCGGGAAGAGGGGGCCGGATGCTGGAGCGTCTCCCGGTCGAGAAGCGCGACGGTGCCGTCCGGGCCCTGGACGGGGCGCCCAGGGTGGAGCACGTCCCTGCGCAGAGCCGTGGAGCGCTGAGCGGGGCCGTGCCTGACGGAACGATCAGGGTTCAGGGAGCCAGAGGGTGAGCAAGGCGAGTCGGAGGCCGGCGAGGTAGCGGGTGGCCACGGCTTGGAACCGTTCGATCCTGCTGGAGCGTCATGCGACGACGTTGCGGGGCCTGGTACCGCTCTGGATCGGAGGCGGGCGGCCGCCCGCCGGCCGATCTTCGGCGTTGCCGGCCGGCGATCCGGTCGGAGCGTTCGGGGACGACCACCCGGATACCGTGCTCGCGCAGATGCTCGCGCGGATGGCGTGTGATGGGTACGCCCCATGGGAAGCGAGGGCCGGTGAGAGCCGGCCTTCAGGCGGCATGTGGCTGAGCAGGGTCCCGCGCGGGTCGATCAGGTCGTCGCCGAGCGGGACCGCGAACGGCCGGTCGCCGACGTGCCGCCGGCGCACGGCACGGCGTGGCCCGGGCCCAGGGGCTCGCCCTGCCGGGTCAGCGCCGCCCGGAAGAGGGCCCGGCCTTCTCCGCCCGCCCGGGCCGGGATCGCGCCCGGGTGCCTCCGGCGCCGCGCGGCGCCCCGGCCGCGTGGACCACGGGTGATCCGCAGGACCCGGGAGTGTCGTCGTGACCCGGTAGGCTGCACGGCGTGCGCCCGGGAGCGGGCGCACGCCGTGCGCAGGCAGGGACGCGATTCTGGAGGAAGCGGCGTGCACGTCCAGGAGTGGCTCGAGACCGTACCCGCGGTCACCGTGTACACGCTGGTGGGAGTGGTCATCGGCCTGGAGAGCCTGGGCATCCCGCTGCCGGGCGAGATCATCCTCGTCTCCTCCGCGCTGCTCGCCTCGCAGCACGGCGACGTCGACCCGTTCGTGCTCGGCGCGTGCGCCAGCGCCGGCGCGATCGTCGGCGACTCCCTCGGCTACGCGATCGGCCGCAAGGGCGGCCGCCCGCTGCTCGCCTGGCTCGGCGGGAAGTTCCCGAGGCACTTCAGCGAGGCGCACATCGCCACCGCCGAGCGCTCCTTCGAGAAGTGGGGCATGTGGGCCGTCTTCTTCGGTCGCTTCGTCGCCCTGCTCCGCATCTTCGCGGGACCGCTCGCGGGTGTGCTGCACATGCCGTACTGGAAGTTCCTGATCGCCAACGTCTTCGGCGGCATCCTGTGGGCGGGCGGCACGACGGCGGTCATCTACTACGTGGGTGTCGTGGCCGAGGCGTGGCTGAAGCGCTTCTCCTGGGTGGGCCTGGTGCTGGCCGTCCTGATCGGCCTGACGTCGATGCTCGTCCTGAAGCGCAGGGCGAAGAAGGCCGCGGCCGGACAGCCGGCGGTGGAGCGGGAGCCGGCCGCCGCATGCGAGTAGACGTACGCCGGGACCGCGCGGCACCGCGCGACCCCGGCGGCCCGCGGACCCGCTGACTGCTCCTGGTCCCCGTCCCCCTGGTCCTGTCCCCTTACGTCGCGCCCTCCTGCTCCCCGTCCTCCCGCTCGCCGTACACCGCCCGGTGCATCCCGCCGAGTTCCGCGTACATCGTCCCGTTCAGCGTGATGCCCTCCCGCTCCTCGGCGCTGAGCTCCCGCCGTACCTTCGCCGGCACGCCCGCCACCAGCGACCCCGGCGGCACCACCATTCCCTGCGGCACCAGCGCCTGGGCGGCGACCAGCGAACCCGCCCCGACCACCGCCCCGTTGAGCACGGTCGCGCCCATCCCGATCAGGCAGTCGTCCTCGACGGTCGCCCCGTGCACCACGGCGTTGTGCCCGATGGACACCCGCTCACCGACACTCACCGGGAACCCCGGATCGGCGTGCAGTGTGCAGTTGTCCTGCACATTACTGCTCGCCCCCACGGAGATCCGCTCGACGTCCCCGCGCAGCACGGCCCCGTACCAGACACTCGCTCCGGCCCCCAGTGTCACGTCCCCGATCACCGCGGCCGTCGGTGCGACGAACGCCCCCGGGCCGACCCGGGGTTGCTTTCCGCCGATACCGGTGATCAGCGCCTGCCGCGTCATCCTCGTCTCCCTCGTCGTGCCGTACGGGGGCACGGTACGCCACGACGTGGGGCGAAGATCACAGGCCCGTGCCCTCATGGCGGCACCCCGCGCTGAGTACCGTGAGCGGGTGCCGAAGCGCAAGAACACGTTCTCGTCCTGGCGCCGCCGTCAAGTGCAGCGGGCCGTTCACGCGGGCTGGGCCTGGGTCCAGCGCACGGGGTCCGTGACCGCCGAGCACCCGGGACGGTTCCGCTTCGGCGCCATGGGAACGGGTACCAGGCTCGCCTTCCCGCTCGGCACGGTCTTCGGGGAGCCCTGGATCCACCTCGGCGCCCACTGCGTCATCGGCGAGCAGGTCACCCTGACGGCCGGTCTGATGCCCGACCTCGACCTCGGTCCGGAGCCCATCCTGCGCATCGGGGACGGTGTCGTGCTCGGCCGGGGCAGTCACGTCATCGCCGACACGACCGTCACCATCGGCAGCGACTGCTACGTCGGGCCGTACGTCTACGTCACGTCCACCAACCACTCGTATGACGATCCGCACCAGCCCATCGGCAAGCAGTGGCCCCGGATGGAACCGGTGGAGATCGGTCCGGGCTGCTGGATCGGCACCGGTGCCGTGATCCTGCCGGGCGCGCGGATCGGACGGAACGTGGTGGTGGCAGCCGGGGCGGTGGTGCGCGGGGCGGTCCCCGACCACGCCGTGGTGGCGGGGGCGCCCGCGCGGGTCGTACGGCGCTGGACGCCCGCCGGGGGCTGGCAGCCGCCACTGCGGACGCCGGCGCCCGTGCCGATACCGGAGGGCGTCACCCCCGAGCAGCTGACGGCGCTCGCGGATCTCGACGCGGAGACGGCGGCGCGCCTGGCCGCACTGGATCCTGAGGCCTGACCTCAGCCGGTCGCCAGCAGCAGGGTCCCGGCCAGGGCCAGTCCCGCGCCCGCCGCCTGCACGGCCCGCAGCCGTTCGCTGAGGAAGCCGCGGGCGGCCAGCGCCGTCACCACCGGGTAGAGCGAGGCGAGGACGGCGGCGACGGTGACCGGGCCGCGCTGGGCGGCGATCGAGTAGGCGCCGTTGGCCACCACGTCCGCCAGGCCGACGAAGGCGAGCACCGGGAGGGCGCTCCAGGGGAAGCCGTCGGCGGACAGGGCGGGGGAGCCGCGCCGCACCGAGACGTACAGCGCCGTGCCGACCGCGACGACATTGGTGACGCGCTGCACGAACAGGGCGAGGAACAGCCCGGTGAGCGTCGTCGACGCCTCCGCGATCAGGACCATCACCGCACCGATGCCGAACGCCGCGAGCAGCGTGAGCAGGACGGCCTGCCGCTGCACCGGCGCACCCCGCAGCTGCGGCCCGCCCGCGAGCACCACCCCGGCGACGGCGACCGCGATCCCGGCGATCTGCAGCAGTCCCGGACGCTCGCCCAGCGCCAGGCCCACGCCCACCGGGACCACGACGCCGAGCGCCCCCAGCGGTGAGACGACCCCCATCGGGCCCAGGGCGAGCGCCTTGTAGAACGCCAGCAACGCGACCGGGCCGACCAGTCCGGCGGCCACCGCGAACCACAGCTGCGGTCCCGCCTCGCTCCAGCCGCCGGTCGCGGCCACGACCGCGCCGAGCGCGACCACGGCGATCGACTGCGAGACGACGACCACGGTCAGCGCGGGCGTGCGCCGGGTCAGCAGTCCGCCCCCGAAGTCGGCCAGGCCCCACAGCAGGCTGGTGGCCAGGGCGAACAGTGCGGTCATCGGGGAACCTCGCAGTACAGTGCGGTGAACGATTGAGTGCAGCACACAATAGTTCAATGAACTGAACACTGTCATTCAAGATAATGGACGGCCCCGAGAGGATGGACGGAGTGTGTCGGACCTCGACCTGCTGACCCGGTCCCTGGCGCGGAACGTCAAACGCTGGCGCGCCGAGCGCGGGTTCACCCTGGACACCCTCGCCGCCCGTGCCGGGGTCAGCCGCGGCATGCTGATCCAGATCGAACAGGCCCGGACCAACCCCAGCCTCGGCACGGTCGTCAAGATCGGTGACGCGCTGGGCGTCAGCATCACCACCCTGCTCGACTACGAGCAGGGCCCCAAGGTCCGGATCGTCCCCGCCGGCCAGGCCGTACGGATGTGGCACACCGACGCGGGCAGCTACAACCGGCTGCTCGCCGGCGCCGAGGCGCCCGGACCGCTGGAGCTGTGGGACTGGCGGCTGATGCCCGGCGAGAGCAGCTCCTCCGACCCGCACCCGGCCGGCACGGTGGAACTCGTGCACGTCACCGCCGGCGAACTGACCCTCACCGTCGACGGCGTGCCGTACGGCGTCCCGGCCGGGGCCAGCGCCTCCTTCGACGCCGGGGTGCCGCACACGTACGGCAACGACGGTGCCGTACCGATGGAGATGGTGCTGGCCGTGTCGGTGCCGCCCGTGCAGTGAGACGCGCCCGCACGGGACGCGCGGCGGCTGTTAACGTGCCGTCATGCGCGCACCCATCGGAGACTTCGACCGGGCGATGCCCGCCCCCGACTGCCTCACCGAGCTGACCGGCCCGGTGGCCGACGCCGTACGGCACTGGCGCGGCAGCGTCCCCGCCGACCAGATCGTCTACGTCGACACCGACCCGCAGTGGGCGGACACCAGCGTCTTCGTCGAGCACTACGGGCAGGAGCTGCTGGAGCAGTCCGCCAACTGCGTGGTCGTCGCGGGCAAGCGCGGCGGCGAGACCACGCTGGCCGCCTGTGTCGTGCTCTCCGCCACCCGCGTCGACGTCAACGGCGCCGTCCGCCGGCAGCTCGGCGCCCGCAAGGCCTCCTTCGCCGCGATGGACACGGCGACCGGCGAGACCGGCATGGAGTACGGCGGCATCACCCCGGTCGGACTGCCCGAGGGCTGGCCGGTGCTGGTCGACTCGGCCGTGGTCGACCTGCCGTACGTCCTGGTCGGCAGCGGCCGGCGGCGCGGCAAGCTGCTGGTGCCGGGCAAGGCCCTCGCCGAACTGCCGGGCGCGGTGGTCCTGGAGGGCCTGGGGGTCGCCTGACCCCGGCCTCACGCCGTGGCGTGGTGGGCCAGCGGCAGATGCGGATCCGCCGCACCCGGCGTGGGTGCCGGATCCGCGTGCACCAGGGCCGCGGTGAGGCGCGGTACGGCGTGCAGCAGGGCGTGTTCGGCCTCGACGGCGATCGCGTGCGCCTGACGCACCGTCACCTCGCCGTCCACGACCACCGCCACCTCCGCCCGCAGCCGGTGCCCGATCCAGCGCAGCCGCAACTCACCCACCCCGCGCACGCCGGGCACCGCCCGCAGCGCCCGCTCGGCCCGGTCCACCAGGGCCGGGTCCACGGCGTCCAGCACCCGCCGGAACACCTCCCGCGCCGCGTCCCGCAGCACCAGCGTGATCGCCGCGGTGATCACCAGCCCCACGATCGGGTCGGCCAGTCGCCAGCCCAGCGCCGAGCCGCCCGCGCCCAGCAGCACCGCCAGCGAGGTGAAGCCGTCGGTCCGCGCGTGCAGCCCGTCGGCGACCAGCGCCGCCGAGCCGATCGAGCGGCCGACACGGATCCGGTAGCGGGCGACCCACTCGTTGCCCGCGAAACCGGCCAGGGCCGCCACCGCGACCGCCGGGACGTGCTGCACCGGGCGCGGATCGAGCAGCCGGTCGATCGCCGCCCACCCCGCGAACGCGGCCGACGCGGCGATCGTCAGCACGATCGCGATGCCCGCGAGGTCCTCCGCGCGCCCGTAGCCGTACGTGAAACGGCGGGTCGCCGCGCGCCGGCCCAGCACGAAGGCGATGCCCAGCGGTACGGCCGTCAGCGCGTCCGCCGCGTTGTGCACGGTGTCACCGAGCAGCGCCACCGAGCCGGACGCCACCACCACGACGGCCTGCGCCAGCGCGGTCACGCCGAGCACCGCCAGCGAGACCCACAGGGCGCGCATGCCGCGGGCGGAGGACTCCAGCGCGGAGTCGACCTTGTCGGCGGTGTCATGGGAATGCGGGGTGAGGAGATGGGCGAGGCGGTGGGGGAGCCGGCGATGTATGAGGCGGCGGAGGCGGGAGGGGGCGGGTCGGGAGTGGCCGCCGGGGTGGGTGATGCCGGGATGCGTGTGGCCGTGACCCTGGTCGCGGTGGTCGTGGTGCCGGTGGGCGTCGTCGTGGTGATCCTGGTCGCGGTGGTCGTGGTGCCGGTGGTCGTGATCGCGGAGGTCGTGGCTGTGGCGATCGTGGTGGTGATGCGCGTGGCGGTGCTCGTGCCGGTGCCCGTGGTCGTGCCGGTGCCCGTGGTCGTGCCGTTCGCTCACGGTTCTCCCCTTCCGGTGCGCGTCGCTCTGCGGTGCGCGTCGCTGGACGTGGGCCGTCCTCGGCATCATTATGTGCGTATGAGCGCACGCATGCACCTATCACCTGCGCACGATACGCATCCGCGCACCCCCGGCGAGGAGCAGTTCGCGCTCGCCGCCGAACTCCTCGCCCTGCTCGGCGACCGCACCCGGCTCACGCTGCTGCACGCGCTGAGCGGCGGAGAGGCGGACGTCTCGACGCTCACCGAGGCCTGCGGCGCGGCCCGGCCCGCGGTCAGCCAGCACCTGGCGCGGCTGCGCCTCGCCGGGCTCGTGACCACGCGCAAGGAGGGCCGCCGGGTGGTCTACGCGCTGCGCGACGGCCATCTGCGCAGGGTCGTGGACGAGGCGCTGAACCTCGCCGACCACCGGCTCACCGGGCGGCCGGAGCACGACTGACGCCGGTGCCCGCTCAGCGCCCGGGGTCCTCGCCGAGGTACTGCTCCGCGAACGCGGACGCGGCGACGGGTGAGGCGAACAGGCGGCGCAGCCGGGCCAGTGCGGTGCCCGCCCGGTACGGATCGCCCGACGCCGTCCCGTGGTACACGTCGGACAGCCACTGGGAGAACTCCTGGTAGTCCCAGACCCGCTCCAGGCAGTCGGCCGAGTAGCCGCGCAGCCCGCTCGCGTCGCCCCGCGTGAGGCAGGCGACGAGCGCGTCGCCGAGCAGGAACGCGTCGTGCAGCGCGAGGTTCATGCCCTTGGCGGCGATCGGCGCGGTGAGGTGGGCCGCGTCCCCGGCGAGGTACAGCCGCCCGAACGCCATCGGCTCGACCACGTAGTTGTGCATGTCGAGCACCCGCT
Source organism: Streptomyces cinereospinus (assembly GCF_042430725.1). Lineage (NCBI taxonomy): Bacteria > Bacillati > Actinomycetota > Actinomycetes > Kitasatosporales > Streptomycetaceae > Streptomyces > Streptomyces cinereospinus. The sequence continues at coordinate 106,988 of NZ_JBHMCY010000017.1, forward strand.
TCTCGATCAGCCGGCCCTCGGTGAGCGGCGGCGCGCCCCGTGCGCCGAGCCGCTCCCGGAGCTCGGCCCAGACACGCTCGTGCGGCCAGTCGTCCGGGTCGTCGCCGGGCGGGCACTGGAGGTAGTACCGGGTCACCTCGGGGCTGCGGGCCATGTGCCCGGCGAACCCGCTGGGGTGGATGCCGAACACCACGCAGTCGGAGGACGGCGGCGCCTCGGCGAGCAGCGCCAGCCAGCCGATGCCGTAGTCGTGCCGCGCGACGCGGACCCGCTCCGCCGGCAGCGCGGCGCGCGTCACACCGCGCGCCCCGTCGCAGCCGGCCACGAACTCGCAGTGCAGGAAGTGGCGTTCGCCGGTCCGCGGGTCCGTGTACGACACCGCCGGCCGGTCCGTGTCCAGGTCGTGCAGCCGGACGTCCCGCACGCCGAAGCGGATGTCGCCGCCGCGTACGTCGGCGTACTCGCGCACCAGGTCGGTCACCAGCAGCGGCTGCGGGTAGATCCAGTGGTGCCGCCCCGTCAGTTCGGCGTACGACAGCCGGTGCCGCTCCTGGGCGAAGCGGAACTCGCACCGGGTGTGCCGCTGGGCCCGCTCCAGCAGGTTCGCGGCCAGGCCCCGCCGTTGGAGGCCGCGCACCGCCCACTCCTCCAGCACCCCGGCGCGCGGGCGACGTTCGATGAACTCCCTGCTCTCCGCCTCCAGGACGACGCAGTCGACGGACGCGGCCCGCAGGACGTTGCCGAGCGTCAGTCCGGCGGGCCCGGCGCCCAGGACGACGACCGGAGACCGCAGGGCGGCGGGGGAGCCGGGACGGGGGGAAGGTGTGGCCACGCCAGCATTATGACGGTGGCCGGACAACAGGGGGTGCGTCAGCCGAGGCGCGGTATCTCGATGGCGGGGCAGCGGTCCATCACCATGTCGAGGCCGGCGGCCCGGGTGCGCGCGTAGGCGGCCTCGTCGACGACGTCCAGCTGGAACCAGACCGCCTGGGCACCCTTGGCCACCGCCTCGTCCGCGACCCCGCCCGCGAGGTCGCCGTTGACGAAGACGTCGACCACGTCCACGGGGAAGGGGATGTCCGCCAGGGACGCGTAACCCCGCTCGCCGTGCACCGTCTCCGCCTTGGGGTGCACCGGCACGATCCGCTTGCCGAACCGCTGGAGCACCCGGGCGACGCCGTACGCCGCGCGGGACCGGTTCGACGACAGGCCCACCACCGCCCAGGTGTCGCCCAGCTCGGTGAGAATCCTGCGGACCGTCGCGTCGTCGCCGTACACCAGAGGCCTCCTTCGGCCGGGTCGTCTCGTCGTCACGTACTGCAACGGACGGGCACGCGCCAGGATTCCCGTCCCGGTCCCGCGCGGGCGGCGTGATCCGGAGTCAGGCTCTAGGCTCGACGCGTGCTGCGCATCATCGACGCCCGGACCGGTGAACCCGTCGACGCGACCACGACCGGCCGGGGACTGACCTGTGTCGAGGCCCACGCGCCCGCCCTCGACGCCACCGCCCTGCGCGTCCTGCTGGTCGCCGACGTGCTGGTCCGGGCCCTGGAACTGGGCGGTACGCCCGTATGGGGGCTGCTCTCCGGCGACCGCGAGCGGGCGGAACTCGGGGCGGCCGCCGCGGCCCTCGGCATCCGGCCCTTCGAGGACCGCCACGAGGCGGCGGCCGGGCTCGGGGAGCGGCAGGTCGTCCATGTGGTGCAGGAGGGCGGCGCGCGTCCCGACGGGGTGCGCGTGGCGGTGGCCCCCGTGCACGGGCGCGGCCTGCCGGACGACGTGCCGGACGACGATCCGGCCGTGCTGCGTCTGGCCCTGCTGTCCCGGCCCCGGAACCTGCCCGCCCGGCTCGACGACGCGGCCCTGGGTGAGGCGCGCGACACGCTCGCCCGCTGGCGGCGGGCCGTCGCCGGCTGGGCGCGGCACCCGTCGCGGCCGGTCCCCGAGGAGGTCCGCGGCCGGCTCCGCACCGCCTGGGAGGACGACCTGGACCTGCCCTCGGTCCTGCGCGTCCTGCGTCAGGTGGAGACCGGGCCGGACCTGCCGGACGGCGCCCGCTTCGAGACGTACGCCTACGCGGACCGGCTGCTCGGGGTCGACCTGGCACGCGACCTGGGAGCCCCGGAATGATCCCGCGCGCGGGAGCGGGCCCGCTGCGCCGCCTGGTCGTGCTGCGGCACGCCAAGTCCGCGCGGCCGCCGGACGTCGCCGACCACGAGCGCCCGCTCGCGCCCCGGGGCCGCCGGGACGCGCCGGCCGCCGGACGCGCGCTCGCCGCAGCCGACTTCCTGCCGGACCTCGCCCTGTGCTCCACCGCGGTGCGGGCCCGCCAGACCTGGCAACTGGCGTCCGCCCAGTGGGGCACCCCGCCACCGGTACGGCACGACGCACGGCTGTACGCGGCCGGCGCCGACGACCTCCTCGCCGTCGTGCACGCGGTCGCGCCCGAGATCCGGACCCTGCTCCTCGTCGGGCACAACCCCGGCCTGGAGGACCTGGTCCTGGCGCTTGCCGGGGACGGCCTCGGTGACACCCTGGACCGGGTCCGCGCGAAGTTCCCCACCTCGGCGATCGCCGTACTGGCCTGGCACGGGAGCGGATGGCACGCGCTGCGGCCCGGCGAGGCGCTGCTGACGGAGGTGCTGGTGCCCCGGGGCAGGAAGCCGTAGGGAGGCCCTCCGGGAGGGAGCGGCGACGGGGGCCGCCGCTCCGACGGGCGGCCTCACCCGTCGAGGGGAACGCGCGGGGAGCGCCTAGGCTGGCCGGATGCAGGACGAGTACCGCACGGTCGCCCGCGCGGGCGTGCACGAAACCGAGGTCAGCCGCTCGCGCTTCCTGTGCGCCCTCGCCCCGGCCGCCACCGAGCAGGAGGCGCAGGACTTCGTCGCGGCCGTGCGCAAGGAGCACGCCGACGCCACGCACAACTGCTGGGCGTACGTCATCGGCGCCGACGCCGCCGTCCAGAAGGCGAGCGACGACGGCGAGCCGGGCGGCACCGCCGGTGTCCCGATGCTCCGGATGCTGCTGCGCCGCGACATGCGGTACGTCGTCGCCGTCGTCACCCGCTACTACGGCGGGGTCAAGCTCGGCGCGGGCGGGCTCGTCCGGGCGTACGGCGGGGCGGTCGGCGAGGCCCTCGACGCCCTCGGCACCCGCACCCGGCGCCGCTTCCGGCTGGCCACGGTGACCGTCGACCACCAGCGCGCGGGCAAGGTCCAGAACGACCTGCGCGCCACCGGGCGCGACGTGCGGGACGTGCGCTACGGGGAGGCGGTCACGATCGAGATCGGGCTGCCGGACGCCGACGTGGACGCCTTTCGGGCGTGGCTCGCCGACGCCACGGCCGGCACCGCGGGGTGCGAACTGGGCGGGGAGGCGTACGGAGACGTCTGACGCCACTCGGCGAGTGGCGTTCAGGACGGATCGGCGCAGTCGCGCACCCGGTCGATGTCACGTCCGCCGCTGGGGAGCGTGGCGGCGTGCCGGCACAGCAGCGAGCCCCGTGCCTCACCGCGGCCGGTGGACCCGGTGGCAGCGGGAAGTGCCGAGGGCGGCGTGATCGACAACCGGTCGTACGACGTCGCCAGGAGGGCAGGACCGACGCCGTGCCGCGCGAGCAGCTGCTGGAGGTTCCCTGGCCGACCCAGTCGTTCACGGTTCCGAGTCAGCGAACCTCGCTCTTCGTTCCGACGCCTGCTCCACCCGTACGAGGCGCTGCGTCCCGCCGACATCGCCGGCACCGATGAGGTTCTGCGGCTCGCGGCCCGGCACCGGACCGTGCCCGTGCCCCACAGGTCGTCCACCGGCGTCCACGCCCATGAGGCCGTCGACCGACGACCCCGGCGGCCTGCCTGGCCGCCGGGGTCCTCGTGTGTTCCGTGCCACCGGGCGCGCCGCGGAACACGGCCTGCGGCCGCGGCGCTGCTCACGGTCAGATGTTCGGTTCCCGGGTGCGCGGCGCGGCGGCACGGTGCTGGGTGGGCGTGATGCCGCGGCGGCGCTTGAAGGCGACGCTGAGAGCGAAGGCGTTGGAGTACCCGACCTTGCGGGCGACGGAGCCGACCGTGGCATCGGTGTCACGCAGCAGGTCGGCGGCCAGGGCGACCCGCCACATGGCCAGGTAGGTCATGGGAGGTTCACCGACGTGGCGGGTGAAGCGGCGGGCCAGGCCGGACCTGGAGGCGCCCGCCTTGGCGGCCAGGGTCGCCACGGTCCACGGATGGGCGGGGTCGTCGTGCATCAGCCGAAGCGCGCTCGCGACGACGGAGTCGTCCGTCGTGCGGTACCAGACGGGCGCGTGGTTCTGGGGCCGGTCGAACCAGGCACGGAGCGCGGAGACGAGCAGCAGGTCCAGCAGACGGTCCAGAACGGCCTGCTGACCGGGCTTGTCGCGCCGCAACTCCTCCGTGACCAGGGTGAGGAGCGTACGGTCGCTGTCGCGCTCCGCGACGACGAGGACATCCGGGAGAGCGTCCAGGAGGCGGTCGCTGATCCCGGCCCGGCCCTCGTAGGCACCGCTGATCAGCAGGGCCGAGCCCGCCTCGCCGGCCCCGCAGGTCCGCGGGTCGAGGGCCGGCCCCCCCGGCGACGGCCCGGGCGGTGCGCGCGCAGTAGTCCGCGCTGGTGATGACCTGCTGGGGCGGCGACGCGGGGTCCTCGGCGACGGTGTACGGGGCGGGGCCGCGCAGGACGGCGATGTCACCGGAGCCGACCTCGATCGGCTCGCTTCCTCGGCCGCTTCTTCCGAGGTCAGTCGTAGAGCAAAGGGCGACAGGCGATAGCGTGACGGGTGGTGGTGGCGAGCCCGTGCCGGTCGGTGCTGGTCTGTGGAGCGAAATAGGGGTGAATGCGCAGGTGAAAGCGGTTTCATGAGATTGCTCCACACTTCCGACTGGCATCTCGGCCGGGCGTTCCACCGGGTGAACATGCTCGGGGCCCAGGCCGAGTTCATCGGCCACCTCGTCACGACCGTGCGCGAGCGCGCCGTCGACGCGGTGGTCGTGTCGGGGGACGTGTACGACCGGGCGGTGCCGCCGCTCGCCGCCGTCGAGCTGTTCGACGACGCGCTGCACCGGCTCGCCGACCTCGGCGTACCGACGCTGATGATCTCCGGGAACCACGACTCCGCCCGCCGCCTCGGGGTCGGCGCCGGGCTGATCGGCCGGGCCGGGATCCATCTGCGCACCGACCCGTCGGCGTGCGGCACGCCGGTGGTGCTGCGGGACGCGTTCGGGGAGGTGGCCTTCTACGGGCTGCCGTATCTCGAACCGGCACTGGTGAAGGACGAGTTCGGGGTGGAGAAGGCCGGGCACGAGGCGGTGCTCGCGGCCGCCATGGAGCGGGTACGGGCCGACCTCGCCGCCCGTGCGCGGGGCACCCGGTCCGTCGTCCTCGCGCACGCCTTCGTCACCGGCGGCCAGGCCAGCGACAGTGAACGGGACATCACCGTGGGCGGGGTGGCGGCCGTGCCGTCCGGTGTCTTCGACGGCGTGGACTACGTGGCGCTCGGGCACCTGCACGGCTGCCAGACCATCACCGGGCGGGTGCGCTACTCCGGCTCCCCACTGGCGTACTCCTTCTCGGAGACCGGGCACCGCAAGAGCATGTGGCTCGTGGACCTCGGCGCCGACGGCACGGTGCGTGCCGAGCGCGTCGACTGCCCGGTGCCCCGGCCGCTGGCCCGGATCCGGGGGCCGCTGGAGGAACTGCTCGCCGATCCCGCGCTGGCCCGGCACGAGGAGGCCTGGGTCGAGGCGACCCTGACCGACCCGGTCCGCCCCGCCGACCCCATGGCCCGCCTCACCGAGCGCTTCCCGCACACCCTCAGCCTCGTCTTCGCCCCCGAGCGCTCACCCGACCGGCCCGTGGCGTCCTACGCCGGCCGGCTCGCGGACCGCAGCGACCAGCAGATCGCCGAGGACTTCGTGGCGCACGTGCGCGGGGCGGGGCCGGACGAGCACGAACAGGCCGTGCTGCGGGACGCGTTCGACGCCGTACGCGCGGACCAGACCGTGCGGGAGGTGGCCCGGTGAGCCCGCCGCACTTGCTCGGCCCGCCGCTGCGGGGGGTGACCTGGATGAGGTCGTACCGGTTCGGTTCGTCCGTGTGTGTGGTGGCCGGTTCGGGGTCGTACCGGCTTGGTTCGTCCGTGTGTGTGGTGGCCGGTTCGGGGTCGTACCGGTTCGGTTCGTCCGTGTGTGTGGTGGCCGGTTCGGGGTCGTACCGGCTTGGTTCGTCCGTGTGTGTGGTGGCCGGTTCGGGGTCGTACCGGCTTGGTTCGTCCGTGTGTGTGGTGGCCGGTTCGGGGTCGTACCGGCTTGGTTCGTCCGTGTGTGTGGTGGCCGGTTCGGGGTCGTACCGGCTTGGTTCGTCCGTGTGTGCGGTGGCCCGTTCGGGCTCGTACCGGCTCGACTCGTTTCCGCGTGGGCCGCGTCTGCTCGACTCGCTCCGGCGGGAGGCCGTCCGATGAGGCTGCACCGGCTCGACATCACCGCCTTCGGGCCCTTCGGCGGCTCGCAGAGCGTCGACTTCGACGAGCTGTCCGCCGCGGGCCTCTTCCTGCTGCACGGACCGACCGGCGCGGGCAAGACCTCCGTCCTGGACGCGGTGTGCTACGCCCTCTACGGCTCCGTACCGGGCGCCCGGCAGAGCGGCCAGGGCACCGCCCTGCGCAGCGACCACGCCGCGCCCGGCACCCGCACGTCGGTCACGCTCGAACTGACCGTGGCCGGACGGCGGCTGGAGATCACCCGGCAACCGCCCTGGGAGCGCAAGAAGAAGCGCGGCACGGGCACCACGCTGGACAAGGCCCAGACCTGGCTGCGCGCCCACGACGCCGGAACCTGGAAGGACCTCAGCCGCTCCCACCAGGAGATCGGCGAGGAGATCACGCAGCTGCTCGGCATGAGCCGGGAGCAGTTCTGCCAGGTGGTCCTGCTGCCGCAGGGCGACTTCGCGCGTTTCCTGCGCGCCGACGCCGAGGCCCGCGGCCGGCTGCTGGGCCGACTCTTCGACACCCACCGGTTCGCCGAGGTCGAGAAGCGGCTCGCCGAGCGCCGCCGCGCCACCGAGGCCGAGGTGCGCGACGGGGACGCCGAGCTGCTCGCCGACGCCCACCGCATGCAGCAGGCGGCGGACGGCGCGATGGAGCTGCCCGAACTGACCCCCGGGGACCCCGGACTGGCCGAAGCCGTACTGACCGCCGCGGCGGTCGCCCGCAGCACCGCGCGGGAGCAGCTGACGGTCGCCCGGTGCCGCCTCGCCGCCGCCGAGTCCGCCCAGGAGGCGGCCGGCCGCGCCCTGGACGACGTACGCGAAGTCGCCCGGCTCCAGCGCAGGTTCGCCGACGCGCGGGAGCGGGCCCGGCTGCTGGAGGAACGGGACGACGCGCACCGGGCGGACCGGCAGCGCATGGAGCGGGGCCGGAAGGCGGAGGCGGTCGCGCCCGCGCTGGAGCTGCGGGAGGCGGCCGACGCCGAGCACCGCGCGGCGGTCGCGGCGGAGGCACGCGCGCGGGCCGCGCTGCCGGAGGGATTCGCCGGGGCGGGCCCGGCCGGACTCGCGGCCGCCGCACGCCGCACCACCGAGGAGTTCGGCGGGCTGGAGTCCGCCCGCCGGGCCGAGCGGCGCCTGGCCGACGTCCGCGCGGAGCGCGCCGGCCTGGACCGGCAGGAGCGGGCCGACGAGGACGTCCTGCACGACGCCGAGACCTGGCTCGCCGGATGGGAGCCGGCCCGGGCCGGCTTGCAGGAGCGGATCGACGCCGCTCAGGAGGCGGCGTCGCGGGCCGAGCAGCTCGCCGTGCGCCGCGAGCCGGTGCAGCAGCGGCTCGGCGCCGCCCGGAAGCGCGACCAGCTGGCCGGGGACACCGAGGCGGCCCAGCGGCAGGCCCTCGCCTCGGGCGAGCGCGCGCTCCAGGCGCGCACCCACTGGCTCGACCTGAAGGAACAGCGCCTGAACGGCATCGCCGCCGAACTGGCCACGGGCCTGGCAGACGGCGAACCCTGCGCCGTCTGCGGCGCCACCGAACACCCCGCGCCCGCCCGGAAGGTCGCCGGACACGTGGACCGGGAGGCGGAGGAGCGGGCCCTCGCCGCCAGCCGGCGCGCGGAGGAGGCGCACGCCGACGACGAGCGACGCCTGAACCTCGTACGGCAGGCGCTGGCCGCCGCGGCCGCCGAGGCGGGCGACACGCCGACCGGCCGCCTCGTCGACGAGGCCGAGGAGCTGGAACGGCAGTACGCGCGGGCCCGGCGGGAGGCGTCGGGGCTGCACGCCGCGCGCGAGGAGCTGCGCCGGGCCGAGCAGGAGCACGAGCGGCGCACCACCGCGCGCCGGGAGGCCGAGCTGAGGGCCGCGTCCCGGCAGGCCCGCCGCGAAGCCCTGGACCGGGAGAGAACCACCCTGGAAGGGGAGTTGGCGCAGGCCCGGGGCTCCTCCGGGAGCGTGGCCGCGCGGGCGGCGGAGCTGGAGAACCGGGCCGCGCGGCTCACCGAGGCGGCCGAGGCCGCGCGGCACGCCGAGGACACCGCCCAGCGCCTGAAGGACGCCGACGCCCGCCTTGCCGACGCCGCCTTCCGCGCCGGGTTCGACACCCCGCAGGCCGCGGCCGCCGCCCTGCTGGACGCCGCCACCCACCGCGAACTGCAACGGCGGCTCGACGCCCGGCAGGCAGAGGAGGCCGCCGTGCGCGCGGTGCTCGCCGCGGCCGACACCGCCGCCGCCGCCCAGCGCCCGGCCGCCGACCTCGCCCCCGCCGAGCAGGCCGCCGCCGCCGCGGGCCGGCGGGTGC
>NZ_JBHMCY010000018.1:0-64646 GCF_042430725.1 Streptomyces cinereospinus
CGGCGAGATCGGCGTGGCCGGGCCGGGGCCGGGTCAGCGGCGCGTTGCGCGCCAGTTCCGACAGCACCTGGGGATCGACCGGGTCGGCCGCCATGACCTGTTCCCACTTGGGCCACTCGCTGTTGCCCACCGTCACCGCGACCGGCGAACCGAGGGTGAGACCGTGCCGCACACCGCCGAGGAACGTCACCTCGTCCCGTTCGAACTTCATCCGCGCGCCGCGCCCGTACCCGAGCCGCCGCCGCGCCAGGTGGTCCGCCACCATCTCCGTGGTGACCGGGACACCCGCCGGAAGCCCCTCCAGCACCGCCACCAGAGCCGGACCGTGGGACTCCCCCGCCGTCAGCCAACGCAACCTGCTCACTGCCGCTCCTGCCTGCTCGCGGGGATCGGATAGGCGGGGAACAGCCGGTTCAGTTCGGCGTGGAACCCCGGGAAGGTCTTGCTCACGCAGCCGGGATCGTCCAGCTCCAGCCGGACGCCGGAGCCGAGTGCCAGGACGGCGAACGACATCGCGATCCGGTGGTCCCGGTGGCAGGCGATCCGTGCCGGGACCGGGGCCCCGGGATGCACGGTGATCCAGTCGGCGCCCTCCTCCACCCGGATGCCGCAGGCCCGCAGGTTCACCGCGACCGCGGCGATGCGGTCCGACTCCTTCAGCCGGGCGTGCCCGACGCCCCGGATCGTGACGGGGCCGTCGGCGAGCGGGGCGATCGCCGCGAGAGTCATGAAGGTGTCGGAGACGTCCCCCATGTCGGCGTCGAATCCGCCCCGCAGCCCGCCGCCACCGGTCACGGTGGTGGCCTGGGCACCGATGGTCACCCGCGCCCCGCAGCGCTCCAGGACGCGGACGAAGCCGAGGTCGCCCTGTGGGCTGTCCGCCCCGAGACCGGGCACGGTGACGGTCCGGCCGGTGACCGCGGCGGCGGCGAAGACGTACGACGCCGTGGACGCGTCCGGCTCGACGAGCACGTCGGCCGCCCGGTAGCCGCCCGGCCGCACCGCGATCCGGCCGGCTGCCTCGTCCACCTCGAAACGGGCACCGAAGTGCCGCATCAGGGAGAGCGTCATGTCCAGGTAGGGGCGGCTCACCAGCGAGCGGACGTCGAGCGTCAGGCCCTGGCGGGTGAGCGGGGCCGCCATCAGCAGACCGGACACGTACTGGCTGCTCATCGACGCGTCCAGGGTGAGTTCCCCGCCGTCGAGTCCCGCCGCCTCCAGGTGCAGCGGCAGCCGTCCGCCCTCGTGCGCCCGCACCCGGGCGCCCAGGCGGGCGAGCGCGTCGGCCAGCGCCGCCTGGGGCCGCGCCCGCAGCTGCGCCGAGCCGTCGAAGACGAACGTGCCGTGGCCCGTCGCCGCGAACGGCGGCAGGAACCGGGCGGCGGTGCCCGCGTCCGCGCACCACACCCGGGCCGGTCCGGCCGGGCCGCGGCCGGTCCCGGTGACCTGCCAGTACTCGTCGGCGCCGGCGGCTTCCACGCGTGCGCCCAGTTCGTTCAGGGCCGTCCGGAAGGCCACGGTGTCGTCGCTCACCAGCGGGGCCCGCACGCGGCTGGTGCCGGGCGCCGCGGCGGCCAGCAGCAGCGCGCGGTTGGTCAGGCTTTTGGAGCCGGGGATCCGGGCGACGAGTTCCACGTCGGGCACGGCCTGGGGCCCTCCCGTCTTCATGAATACCGCTCCTGTCTGTCGTGCCGTGTCGATGGCGGCGGCTGCTCCGGACGGGCCGTCAGACGCCGTGCTGCGAGCCTCCGTTGACCTGCAGGATCTGCGAGGTGAGGTAGGCGCCGTCCGGTGAGCAGAGGAAGTGGGCGAGTCCGGCCACGTCGTCGGGGGTGCCGGCCCGGCCCAGGGCGGTCTGCCGGATCAGCAGCGCCTCGCGGGCCGGTGTCATCCGGTCACCGAAGAAGTCCGTGTCCGCCACGTAGCCGGGGGCGATGGCGTTCACGCTGACGCCGCGCGGGCCGAGGCGGGTGGCGAGGTGATGCGTGTAGGCGTGCAGCGCGGCTTTGGCGGCCCCGTACGCGCCCGTGCCCGCCGAGCCGCGGTAGGCGGCGATGGAGCTGTACAGCACGATGCTCGCGCCGTCCGCCAGCAGGGAGGCCAGGGTCTCCACGGTGAGCACCGCGGTCAGTACGTTGCTGCCGTACGCGTCCTGCCACTCGGCCGCGACGGACTTGAGTCCGCCGACGTCCGACCCGGCCGGTGACGCTCCCGCGCAGCACACGACCGCGTCCACCGGCCGGCCGAGCGCCTCGACGTGCTCGCGCAGCAGCAGCGCACCGGCCTCGTGGGAGAGGTCCGCCGCGACGCCGCGCACGTCGGAACCCGGGAATGCGGCCCGCAGTCCGTCGGCCGTGGTCCGGAGCCGGTCGGGCCGTCGGCCCACGAGCAGCACGGTGTCGCCGTGCTCCGCGAAGCGCTGCGCGGTCGCCCTGCCGATGCCCGAGCCGGCACCCGTGACGATGATCAGTCTTGGCATTGCGTCCCTTCCAGGTGGCCGCGGCCCCGGCCGCGGCCCTCGTCTTCAGTCGTCGGTCGCGCCCAGGTCCGCGACCTGGGTGAGCACATCGGCCCGGGCCAGCCCGAGCACCTTCCTGATCCCGTGGTCCAGCCGCTGGTCGCGGTCGAGGAACGGCACCGCTTCGCGGACCACGCGGTGCACGGCGCGGGTGCGCGGGCTCATCCGCGCGGGGCCGCGCAGGTCCAGCGCCTGGCAGGCGGCCAGCAGGTGGATCGCCGCGACCTCCTCGGCCAGCTCGACGACCGAGCGCGCCTGTCGTGCGGCGATGGGCGCGAGGCTCACCTTGTCCTGGTTGTGGGCCTCGGTGGAGCGGGAGTGGACGCTCGCGGGCGAACTGACGCCCAGTGCCTCGGCGGTGAGGGCCGAGGCGGCGATCTGCATGCCCTTGAAGCCGTGGTGCAGGCCCGCCTCCCAGGACTCCCCGGTGAAGCGGGGGATCAGATTGGGGGTGAGCCCGTTGTTGAACTTCTCGTCGACCAGGAGTTCCAGCTGCCGGTCCAGCAGGTCGGCGACGTTCGCCACGGCGACCTTCAGCGCGTCCATCGCCTGCGCCACATGTCCGGCGTAGAAGTTGCCGCCGCTGTGCACCGTGCCGTCCGCCGCGTCGAACAGGGGGTTGTCCGTCGAGGCGTTGACCTCCGTCGCCAGCCAGTCGTCGACCCAGCTCAGGGTGGACCGCAGGACTCCGTTGACGTGCGGTGCGCAGCGCAGGGAGTAGCGGTCCTGGATGCTGCGGTGCAGCACGGCGTACCCCTGGCCGTCGAGGGAGCCGGCGGCTCCGACGATCTGGCTGTGCGGCCGTGACAGCTCCGATCCCTCCAGCAGGGTGCTGATGTGGCGGGCGCTGGTCCGCTGGCCGGGGTGCGGTCGCTGATCGTGGATGAACGCCGCGTAGTGGCCCCGGTTGCCGAGGAGCGCCTCCGAGGCCAGGGCCGTGCAGAGGTCGGCCAGCGCGGCGATCCGGTGTGCGTCGCGCGCCGCGAGCACGGCGTAGGCGGCGCTGAAGGAGGTGCCGTTGATGAGCGCCAGGCCGTCCTTGGCTTCGAGGTCGACGGCCGTCAGACCCAGGTCCGCGAAGACGTCGCCGGTACGGCGCAGCGCGCCCCGGTGGTGGACCTCGCCCTCGCCGATGAGTGCCGAGGCCACGTAGCAGAGGGGGACGAGGTCTCCGCTCGCCCCGACCGATCCGCGTTCCGGGACGACGGGCAGGACGTCGTGGCGCAGCAGTTCCAGCAGTTTCTCCGCGATCTGCGGCCGTACCCCGGAATTCCCCCGGGCCAGGCAGTTGGCCCGGATCAGCAGCGTGGCCCGCACGACCTCGTCGGGGGCGGGCGGGCCGGTCCCGTTGAGGTGGTAGAGGATCATGTTCCGCTGGAGGGCGGCTGCCTTGTCCGGGGAGATCTGCCGGTTGGCGCTGTCCCCGAAGCCCGTGGTGACCCCGTAGATCGGGTCGCCGGTGGCGATGAGCCGGGTCTTCAGCTCGCGGGAGGCCGTCATGGCCTGCCGCGCCTCGGTCGTGCACTCGACGTGGGCCCCCTGGCTGCGGGCGACCGCGCCGATGTCGTCCAGGGTCAGCGACCGGCCGTCGATCTTCACCGTGGTCACGTTCGTTTCCTCGGGTGTCGTCGTGCCGCGGGCTCGCGCCGCCACCGGGGGTCCAGGTGGCGGCGCGGGCCGCGCGGGCGGTGTTCACGCGGGGCGGGATGGTCCGGCCCGCACGGGGCGGTGCGGCCTCACCCGCCGTCCGGGGTCAGCAACGACAGCCCGCGGATCCCGGGCAGGGTCAGCCGGACGACGACGGCGGGCCCGGGATCGCTCAGCGAGGTGCCGAGGTGCCCGGTGACGAAGAGCTGGTCCAGCCGGGGGCCGCCGAAGACGAGGTTGGTGATGCACGGGGTCCGGGAGTCCAGCGAGCCGAGGTCGCGTCCCGCGGCGTCGTGGACGCGGACCAGTCCCGTCCCGAAGTGCGCGATGTACAGCCGGCCGTCCGCGTCGAAGGCGAGGCCGTCCGGCTGGGCCTCCCCGTTGGTCCAGGTGTTGGGCTGGGAGGGCAGCGAGGTGAAGAACCGGCGCTCCCCCAGACTGCCGTCCGGGCGCACGGGGAAGCGCATCACACGGTTGCGGCCTCCCTCGGAGACCGCCAGGAACCGCCGGTCCGGTGTGAGCGCGAGCCCGTTGGGGAATTGGAGGACTCCCTCGTCCACCACGGTCCGCAGCTGTCCCCGGGGGCTGTCCAGGTGGTAGACCCGGCCGGGTTCCGCCGTGGCGAAGCGGCCCGGGTCGGATATGTAGCAGGCGCCGGTGCGGGGGTCCACGGTCACGTCGTTGGGCGCGCGCAGCGGGCGGCCGCGGTCGTCCTCGGTGATCGTGCGCAGCACGGTGCCGTCGGCGTCGAGCCACAGGACGGCGCCGGGCGGGCCCATCTGGGCCACCAGGTGGGTGCCGTCCGGGAGCACCTTGTGCCCGTTGGGGGCGCCGGTCAGGCCCCGCGACCAGACCTGTGCCGATCCGTCGGGGCGGATCGACAGGATCTCGGTGCCGAGGGTGTCGGACATGAACAGCCGGCCGGCGCGGTCGAAGACGATGCCTTCGCAGCCGATCGGGCCCATGCGGGCGATCTCGGCGACCTGCGGCACGGGCAGGGCGGGAGCGCTCCCCCCGGCTGCCGGGGCCGCGCTCGCCGGCCCGGCGGTCGTGAGGGGTACGGAGGCGACGACGACGCCGAGTCCGGCGCCGAGGAGCCGGCGGCGGTCCAGCCGCCGGCCCGTTCGGGGGACAACCGGGGTGACGGACATGCCGGTCGGCCTTTCGTTCGGTCGGGTGGACGAGGACGGGTGCGTCACGCGGCACGCCCCACGGCCAGCGAGGCGGCGAGGCGGACGACTTCCTCGGCCTGGGCGGGGTTGAGCCGCGGGTCGCACGCCGACTCGTACCGGGGCAGCGGGGTGTCGACGGCGAGGTCCTCGGTCCGCAGCACGCACTCGGTGACGTCGTCCGGGGCCGACTCCAGGTGCAGGCCGCCCGCATGCAGGCCGTGCGCGCTCATCACGCCGAAGAAGGTCTCGACCTCGGTGAGGATGTCGGTGAGCACCCGGGACTTCTGTCCGGCGGCCGTGGTCCTGGTGTTGCCGTGCATGGGGTCCGTCATCCAGACGGCCTCGGCGGCGCGCGGACCGAGCCCGCCGAGCAGCGCGGGCAGGGCGGTGCCGATCCGCTCGGCGCCCATCCGCACGATGAGGGTGAGCCGGCCCGGCTGGTTGGCCGGGTTCAGCCGGTCCAGCAGGGCGGTCACGTCGGCCGGGGAGGCGTCGGGCCCCACCTTGACGCCAATGGGGTTGGACACGGTGGCGGCGAGGTCGATGTGGGCGTGGTCGGGCTGGCGGGTCCGTTCGCCGATCCACAGGAACGGCGCGGAGGAGGCGTAGCGGCCGCCGCGCGCGTCGGCGCGCAGCAGGGCGTGCTCGTACTCCAGCAGCAGCGCCTCGTGGCTGATGTACGTGGGGGCGAGGACGGCGGTCATACTGCCGGACCGGGGCGGTGCGGTGCGCAGTTCGGCGAGCGCCCGCTGCGCCAGTTCGTAGGCGCGCAGCAGCCGGTGGGGGTCGGGCTGCCGGGCGGACGCGGTGGCCTCGGCGCCGTTGACCGCGTCGCCCCGGTAGACGGGGACGCGGGTGCCGTCCGGCAGCTCTTCCCAGGAGTTCGAGCGGGGCTTGGCGTACTGGCCCGCCAAGCGGCCGATGCGGACGACGGGGATCTTGGTGAGCGACTCGAAGAGGTCACCGAGGGCGTGCAGGGCCGTCGCCTTGGCCCGGATGCGCTCGGGTCCACTGTCCGAGAAGAGCTCGGCGCAGTCCCCCGCCTGGATGACGAAGGCCGTGCCGCGCGCCACGAAGGCGAGTTCCTCGCGCAGTGCCGCGGTCGTCTCCTCGCTCACGAGAGCGGGCCGTCTGGCCAGTTCCCCGAGCACACGGTCCAGATCGTCCCAGCGCGTCCAGTCGGGCTGCTGGGCAGCGCGCGACGGAATGAGCAAACGGGTATTGGACATGACTCCTCAACATGGGTTCCGGCGGGTGTGGTCACAGCGCTGGGACCACGAGGAAGGCGTGCTCCGCCGTGGGGTTCAGGCGGTCTTGCCGGACACGGGGACGCGCAGCTCCGGGATGCGCACCTTGCCGAGCGGCGAGCGCGGGATCCGGTCCACCAGGTGCACGGCTCTCGGGCCGGGCACGCCGGGCAGGCGACGGGCCAGCACACCGTGGACCGTGCGGGGTCCCTCGGGGGCCGTGTCCCCGTGCGGCCGGGGGGCGCAGTACATCTCGTAGTGTTCGCCCCGCACCCCGTCGGGCACGGGCAGGCAGGCCACGTCCAGGCCGGGGAGGGCTTCGGCGACGGCGCTCTCCACCTCGTCCAGCCAGACGCGTACTCCGTTGGCCTTCACCAGCCGGGACGAACGGCCCAGGTGGTCGAACTCCCGGAGGCCGCGGCGGCGGACGAGGTCCGTGGTCCGCCAGGACGCGGGGGGCTCGGCCATGTCGTGCCGCCGTCCGAGACGCGGGCTGATGACATGGAGGGGCTGGACCGGGTCCGCCGTACGGGCGGCGCGCAGGTCCGGCACCAGGACGACGTCGGGCAGCAGCCGCCACGGACCGTCGTCGGTCCCGGCCGGTGCGATGGGGCGGTGCGCGACGGCTCCGGTCTCCGTGGAGCCCAGCAGGGCGTGGGCGGTGAATCCGGTGCCGCGCAGGGCGTGGACGACCTCCTTGGCCGCCTCGGGCGCGGCGGCCGTGCTGTGCAGGGCGACCGCGCGGGGCAGTGCGCCCAGCGGGGTGAGCAGCCGGCGCAGCAGCGGCCAGGTGGAGGGCAGGCACACCAGGAGGGTGCGGGCTCCCGGGCGCAGCGGCGGCACCTCCGTCACCGCGTGCCGCCACGCGTGGTGGACGTCGACACCGCGCGTGGCGGGCAGTACCTCGCCGAAGAGATGCCCGTAGAGGTGCCGGGTGGGGGCGAAGTTGATCACGTGGTCGATCTCGCCGACGAGCAGGTCGGCGACCAGCGCGGCCTCGTACGTCAGCTGGTCCGGGCCGCGCCACCACGACACGGGGGTGCCGGTGTGGCCGGACGTCTCGAACGCGGCCTCGGCCTCGGTTTGCGCACGGGGGGCGGGTCGGGGGCGGTCCGTGGTGGCCGGCTCAGACATGAGGGGCCGCTCCCAGGGCCGCTTCGTCCTCCAGCCGTCCCCGCACGAACTCGGCGATGCGGGAGAGGGTGGAGAAGATGTGGCGCACGTCGTCGGCCACGAAGTCGACTTCGACGCCGAAGTGGGTCTCCACGGTGGTGATGCACTCCATGGCGGCGAGGCTGTCGTAGCGTTCGCCCAGCGCCTCGGCGAGGTCGACGTCGTCGGGGACGCCCTGCACCGCGTCACCGAGCGGAACGGCCAGCGCGGTCCGCAGCCGGTCGAGGATCTGGGCGTTGTCCGGGATCACGCCGGAAGTGGTCATGCTGAGGGCTCCTTGATCTGTTCGGGCACGCCGCCGAGGCGGTCGGCGCGGCGCAGCCGGCCGTCGACGGCCACGTACACGTGGCTGCGGGCCGCGGGCTGCATGTCGAGGTGGAAGAAGGCGGTGCCGGGTCCGACGTTCAGGGCGGCGCCGATCTCGGCGGCGAGGGCGTCGCGGAAGGACTCGTCCCGGTCCGCACCGATCTGGCAGACCACACCGGCGTGGTGGATCGACTCGCCGTCGCCCGGGGACGGCAGGGCTTCGACGGGCATGGCGGCGGTGTAGAGGCTGCCGGGCCGTTCGGTGACGAACCGGAGCACGACGTGGGAGGGGACGACGCCGCGGGCGGTCAGCCAGCGGGTCAGCCGGACCGCTATGGCTCTGCGGGCGGGCGCGGACAGCTCGGGGGTGGTGATGGTGATGGTGGGCATGCGGTATCGGCCTCGTCGCCTCAGGAGATGGTCAGGGCGGGCAGTTCGGCGAGGTCCGCGGACACCCACTGCCGCAGCAGGTCGCCGACGCACCCGGCCAGCAGGTCGTGGCTGTCGGCGGGGGCCAGGGGCGTCCAGGCGGTCCCCCGCTCCTGGGTCACCCGGTCGCAGAACCGGCGGATGTGCTCGCGGTCGAGCGCGATGCCGTGCCGACTGGCGGTGAGCACGGCTTCGTACGTGCTGAGCAGATCGGGGATCCGGTTGCCGGTGTTGGCGTAGCCGCCGCCCGGCACCCGGTGGCGCAGCACGGCCTGGTTCACCGCCTGGGCGTCGGCGTGGCCGAGAAGCTGGCGGGCGCGCAGGGCCTGGAGGGTGGACCGCAGGGTCGGCTCGCCGCCCGGGACGTTGCCGGCCTGCCACTGCGGCTGGCCGGGCGTGCGGCAGGACTCCAGGAAGCGCAGCAGCGCCGCGGGTTCCAGGGGACTGCCGTGGCGGTCCCCGAGGATCCGCCCGATCTCGGCCGCCGCCACGCTGGAGACGACGTCGGAGCCGCGGCCCTCCCAGTATCCGAATCCTCCGTCGGGGTTCTGCAGGCCCCGCAGCCAGGGGGCGATCCGCCCGGCCAGGTGTCCGGCACCGTGCAGCGCCCCTGCCTCCAGCGCCCAGAGCGTGCAGCGCACTTCGCTGCCGCGGGCGGGCATGTACATCACGCCGCCCTCGTTGGGCAGCAGGCAGCCGCGCAGCCAGCGGCGCCGGCTCTCGATGTCGGGGCGCGCCGGGTCCCCGCCGTGCGCGAGGTCGGAGAGGAGGGTCGCCGAGGTGGAGAGGGCGTCCGCCGCGAGGGCCGGTTCGCGGTAGGTGTAGCCGCCGTCGGCGCAGGCCAGTTGCCGCATCCGGGCCACCACCGCGTCCGCGTGGGCCTCGGTGGGCGCGCGCAGGGCGCGCAGCGAGCCGATGGCGCAGAACGAGGCCCACACGTCCTCGACCGGGTAGCCCTCCCACCGGACGAACGCGCCGGTCCGGCCGCGCATGCTCTCGATCCAGGACACGCAGGCCCGGGGAGCGGCGGGGCCGCTGCCGAGCGCGTCCAGGGCGACGGTCGCCCGGTACGTGGCCCACATGCAGGGCACCTCGGCGTCCGGGGAGAACCGGAATCCGCCCTCCGGCGTCTGCTGGGCGCGCAGCCAGGCCACCAGCCGGTCGACGTCCCAGGGTGCCGGGTGGGCGCCGGTCCGGGTGAGCGCGCGCCAGGCCAGTACGCCGTAGAAGCAGGCACGGGCGTCGGCCTCGCCGCGCGCGGCGTGCTCCGGGGTCCAGGCGAGGCCGCCCTCCGCGGTCTGGAGCCCGGAGAGCCACTTCAGCAGCCGCTCGCCGTCGACCGCGTCGCCGTCCGCGCAGACCTCGACGGCCGTGCGGGTGGAGAAGAACGTCGCCCAGGCGTCCGGGGCCTGCCCGGGCATCATGGCGAAGGCATCGCCCGACCAGGTGGTGCGCAGCCAGCGGGTGGTCTGCTCGACGCCGGTCGGCGCGGTCTCGGTGACCCCGGCGCGCAGCAGGTCGGTCAGCCCCTGGGTGCAGTAGTACGTGGCCCAGGCGTCGGAGGCCATGCCGCGGCTCCACGCGTAGCCGCCGTCGCCGTTGCGCCGCGAGGCGAGGTAACGCGCGGTCTGCTCCCCGTCCACGAACCCGTCGGGCCGGCCGAGCCAGGAAATGGTGCGTATGGCGGCGTATGTGCACCACAGATCAGGCTGGCCGCTCGATGTACCGATGGCGGAGGAATCGACCACAAGGTCCTTGGAGACCATTACGAAACCTTTTCCACGACACGGATGTTGGTGCGCTTCCAGCTTTTCTGGGACCCGCCGCTCTTTGTCGTCGCCGGCAGGCTGTTGACGAAGGCGACCGTGTCCCAGGAGAGCCGCAGGGAATCCCGGGATGCCGTGCGCACCGCCTCCGCCATTTCCCGTTCGAGATCCCGGTCGGAATCGCCGTCGCGTTCCAGGAGAAGGCGCAGCGGTGTGCCTTCGGGATCGATTTCCATGAGGTATCCGGTGGCGCCCGTCACCCCGTAGACGATCTCTTCGAGGTCCCGGACGGTGACCTTGGCGCCGCCGAGGACCAGCGCGTCGCTGCTGCGCCCGTGCACGACGAGCGAGGGCGCCGGCGAGCCGCAGGGGCAGCCGTCGGTGACGGTGACCTCGTCGCCGGTGTCCAGCCTCAGCAGCGGCCGGGCGTGCATGTTGAGCGGGGTGACGACCAGGCGTCCGCGGGCGCCCGCGCGCAGCGGGACGACGCCCGCGTCGGTGGCCAGCTCGAAGAGGTGGGCGGCCGGCAGCAGGTGGTGGCGGCCGCTCCGGCAGGAGGTGGCGAGCGTTCCGGTCTCGGTGCTGCCGTAGCTGGCGTCGTACACGGCGGCGCCCCACCAGGAGCCGAGCCGGACCCGGAAGGGTTCGGTGTTCACCTCCCCGAGCAGCATGATCCGGGCGACGCTCCCGCTCAGCTCGTCGAGGTCGCCGCGGCGCTTGAGCAGCCGCGTCAGCTGCTGGGCGACGCCCGGCGCGACGAACACCGTGGTGGGGCGCAGCGTGCGCCAGATGCCGGTCAGCCGGTCCCAGTCGCAGATGCCGGTGGCGAAGGGGTAGGCCCGCGTGTGGACCAGTCCGAGGTACTCACAGGCCTGGGCGATGAGATCGCCGACCGGGACGACGTCCGAGGGCAGCAGGCTGAGCACCCGGTCGTCCGGGGCGAGCAGGGGGCGCCAGGCCTCGGCGACGGACACCGCGTTGCGGATGACGTCCGACGCCAGCCGCGGGGTGGGCGTCGCGAGACCGGTGGTGCCCGTCGTCTCGTAGTACTTGTCCGCGCCGTCCGGGGTGACGGCACAGAACTCCAGCGGCCGCTTCTTCAGTTCATCCTTGGAGGTGATCTGGAGCTGCCGGAAGTTTTCCATGGAGAAAGAGTCGAGCATTCCATAGGCCTGAACGCCGGAAGCTCTCTCCCAGACACGACGAAGCTTTTCTTCGTAGAACGCCTCGGTGGGCGTTCTGTCACGATGTTCGTTGACTTCCGCCTGAGCTTCCAGAAGTTCCTGGAGCCGGTCGTGGCTGTTGATTAACAAAGCTCCTCCGGTTTCCGTACACATCCCGGGCACTCGCCAGTCACAGTAGCCCCGCGGGAGTCAACACATCAACAGGTAAAGAGAAATTAATGGCACTCCTTTATTTGACCATGACAACGTAATCCCTCCGAGCGTTAACCGGAATTCACAATACCTTCACTGAGAACTTTCAATTCTCGGATCGTGAGATACCGGTCAGTCGGATCGGCCCGCCACACAGCGAAGCCCTCCCCCGGGGGTCGGGGAGGGCTTCGCTGGGTGCGGGATGGGAAGCGGGCTTCCTCAGGTGTAGGCGAGCAGCCGGCCGGCGGCGATCACTCCGCACCAGACGAGGGTCGAGACGACGGCCGCCATTCTGGCTCTCGCCGGCGTCGGGACGTCGATGTCCCAGGCGGCCACACCGCGGTAGACCCCCCAGTGGAAGGCGGCGACATTGACGCCCGCCACGATCAAAAGGCCGAGTTTCCAAGGTGCCGCGCCACTGTTGCCGACGGCGACGGCGCCGGAGACGAACATCACCACTCCGGTCATGACGGCGAGCGCGAGACCGAAGCGGGACAGCGGCAGCAGATGCCGGGCGGCGGCCGTGACGGGCAGCAGCTGCCGGCCGACACCGAGCAGCCGCAGGTCGAAGGCGAGGGCGGGGCCGACGAGCAGCGCGATGCCGAGGATGTGCACGCTCTCGAGCGAGGAGTACACCATCGGCGTCGTGCGGACGGCCTCGCCCAGGCTGGACCGTTCGAGCCAGGAGAAGAAGTCGTCCACGGCTCAGGCCCTGTTGGCGCGCCGCACCACGTAGTACCCGCCGACGGCGAAGAGCAGCAGCACGGCTCCGCCGGTCACCAGCCAGACGGTCGCGTCGGAGGAGTCCTTGGAGTCGGACGCCGCACTGCTCGACGTACCGTCGTCGTCCGTCGCGCCGCCGGCGCCGGTCCCGGACGCGGACTCGGCCGGCGCCGCCGCGTCACCCCCCTGGGGCGCGGCCTCGGGAGCCACCGGCAAGGGCACGGACCGCTGGCGCACCGCCTGCCCGTCCTCCAGGACGATCATCTCGGGGCGCAGCTCGTCATCGTGCTCCCGGTCCAGGTAGCCGACGACCTCCAGCTTCTCCCCCGCTTCCACCTCGCCGTCCATCCCCCAGGCCGACAGCCGCTCGATGGGGGCCAGGAACAGCTTCAGTTCGTCGCTGGACCCGGAGTAGGAGCGGGTCGCCTCCATCACCTGCCGTCCGCCGATGTCCTCCAGCTCCGCGGGGATCTCCCGGTCCGCCCAGTCGCCCGGCACCTGCTTGCCCTCGACGCGCAGCGTCACCTCGGGGTGCGGGTTGCCCCAGCGGACGTCGGTCACGGTGCCGGAAACGTAGTAGGCCGCGCTCGTGTCGTAGTGCTCCCAGCCGTGGTGCGCCGCCGCCGGACCGGCGGGCACCACGGCGAGACCGAGTGCGGCAACGGTCATGGCCAGAGCGGAAGCGGAGGATCGAAGTCGCATGCAGCACAGTCTCGTTGGTGGATCCATTCCCTCTGTTGATTGTTCATCAGATTCAATCTCTGTGATTGCATGGGAGATATGAATCTTGAACAGATGCGCTACATCGTGGTACTGGCGGAGGAGCTCCACTTCGGTCGCACCGCCCGGCGTCTGGGCCTGCAGCAGCCGACTCTCAGCCAGCAAGTGCGCAAGCTGGAGGACGAGTTAGGTGTCTCCCTGTTCGACCGGACCACCCGTGAGGTCAGCATCACCGCGGCGGGCGAGAGCTTCGTCGCCGAGGCCCGCCGCGCCCTGCACCATGTCGAGCGGGCGCAGCTGACCGCCAGACAGACGGGCCGCGGCGATGTGGGCGAGCTGTCCCTGGGGTTCGTCGGCTCGGCCGTCCCCGAGTTGATCCCCCGGCTGCTGCGCCGCTTCCGGCGCGTCTATCCGGGCGTCGAGCTTCAGGTGCGGGAGCTGCCCAGCGCCCGCCAGATCGACGAACTGCTCGCCGGCCGCATCGATGTGGGCATCCTGCACGCCCTGAACGAGAGGGAGATACCGGAAGGCCTGACCAGCCAGGAGATCTTCCGTGACGTCCTGGTCGCGGCACTGCCCCGCAGGCACCCCCTGGCACCCACCTCTCCCCTGCCGACCTCCAAGCTCGCCGGTGAGCCGTTCATCATGTTCCCCCGCCACATGGGACCGGCCCTGCACGACCGGATAACCAGCCTGACCCGGGCCGCCGGCTTCGAGGTCCGGGTGTCGCAGGAGGCAGGTCATATGCAGACCATCATCGGGCTGGTCGCGGCCGAGGTGGGCGTATCCGTCGTCCCCCGTACGATGGCGGCGCTGCGGCAGCCCGGTGTCGAGTTCCGGCAGCTCACCCCCAAACCCGAGCCGCTGCCCATCCAGTTCGTCTGGCGCCGGGGTGAGACGAGCCCGGTGGTGCGCAACTTCCGCACGATCCTCACCAAGGACTCCCCCCTGCCCCGTGGCCGCGTCGACGGCTGAGGACCGAAGCGAGCCGGGGTCCGGAACGCCCGTGTCAGTCGGATGCCTCGATCAGGGCTTGCGCGTGTTCGAGGAACCGGTGCAGGGTGGGCAGCGTGCTGTCGCTCCGCCAGGCGAGGCCGAGCGCGAGAGTGGGAACCGGCTGGGCGAAGGGCTTGATCACGACGCCGGGGACCGAGAGCCGGCCGGCCCGCCCCTCCCCGAGGACGGTGATCCCGTGCCCGTGGGCGACAGCGTGCAGCATACGCTCCTCCTCCGGCTCCCAGCGGGAGATCACGGGATGGTTCCCCAGCCCGAACACCTGGTCGAGGATACGGTCCCACATCCCCGGCCCGTTCTCACGGGGCCACCACACGAGGGGTTCGCCGGCCAGGTCCCCCACTCCCAGGGTGCGCCGCGCGGCCAGCCGATGTCCCTCGGGCAGGGCGACCACCAGCGGCTCCTGGCCCACCTCGCGGCTGACCAGCTCATCGGTGTTCTCCAGGGGAAGGCGTACGAAGGCGACGTCGATCGCGCCCGCGCTCAGCTCCCGCTCATGGGCCGCCGTGTGCCCGCTGATCAGCCGGACCTCGACCCGGGGCGAGTCCGCCATGAAGCTCTCCACCAGGACGTCGGTGATGCCGCCCGCGGCGGAACGCGCGATGCCGATCCGGAGCCGGCCGACCTCACCCGTGCCGTAGGTACGGATGACCTCCTGGAGGTTCCGGCACCGGCTCAGCACGTCCCGCGCCAGGGGCAGCAGGACCCGCCCGGCCTCGGTCAGCTCGACCCCGCGCCGGTCCCGTGCGAACAGCTCGGCGGACAGGCGCCGCTCAAGTGCTTTGATCTGCTGGCTCAGGCCGGGCTGCGCGATGCCCAGTCGCTCGGCCGCACGCCCGAAGTGCAACTCCTCCGCCACCGCAACGAAGTACTGAAGGTGCCGTAACTCCACGATCACGAATTCTATAGAGCGCGGTCCGCGTTCGATTGCAGACCGTGATTCCTCCCTCCACTTCCGGCACGCTGTGCGGTCGTCGTGCGGTCGTCGTGCCAAGATCCCGGACCGTACGGTGTCAGCCCGTCGGCACGCTCGGGTCGGCCTCCGGCACCCCGGCCGACCGCCCTCGGGAGAACAGCCGGTGCACCAGGAACCCGGCCAGCAGACACACCGCCAGCACGAGGAGGGTCGTCGCGGTGGCGGCCCTCGCGTGGTCCGCCACGGAGTGCGCGCCCTCACCGGGGTCACCGCCGAGCATCGCGCCGAAGACGGAGCCGATGACCGCCACCGAGCAGGCGTGGGCGAGCTGGGTGACCGTCAGCAGGACGGCGCTGGCCGCGCCGCTGTCCTCCGGCGGAGCGGTGGTCAGCACGAGGGAGATCAGCGGGCCCGCCACCAGCCCCTGTCCGAGACCCAGCATGCCCAGGGCACCCGGCATCACGGCCAGTTGGAGGGAGACCGGGGCCCAGCACACCGTGCCCGCGAAGATCGCCAGTCCGGCCGCCATCAGGGAGATGCCGCCCAGCGCGGTCCGGCGTTCGGTGTGCGCGGGAATGCGCCCGCCGACGGCGCTCGCCAGCGCGAATCCGGCGGACAGGGGGCAGAAGAGCAGGCTCGCGACGAGCGGACTGCGCTCCAGCCCGTCCTGCACGTAATAGGCGAGCAGGGCAAGGAAGCCCTGGTTCCCGGCGTAGAAAGCCAGGACGGCGGCCAGCCCCCGGGCGAAGCGGCGCTGCCGGAACAGGCCCGGGGGGACGATCGGGGACAGCGACCGCGCTTCGAGCCGGCGCTCACGTGCCCAGAACACCGCCAGCAGGGCGCCGACCGCGCCCAGCGCCGGTACGACGTACGCGGGGCGCAGCCGGAGGGAACCGCCGAGCACGGTCAGCAGCAGGAAGAGTGCGCCGCCCAGGAGCACCGCGCCCATGACGTCGAGCCGTCTGCGCGGACCGTGGCTCTCGGGCACACGGTGCCAGGCACCGGCGATGATCAGCACGCCGATGGGGAGGTTGACCAGGAACAGCGCACGCCACCCGAGGTCGAACGGGTTCCACGCCATGAGCGCCCCGCCGCACACCGGTCCGGCGACCCAGGCCAGGCCGATGGTGGCGCCGTAGAGCCCCACCGCGCGGCGCCGGGCCGCGGGGGGCAGCGAGGCCCGGATGATCGCCAGTACCTGGGGCAGCATCAGCGCGGCGGTCAGGCCCTGAGCGACCCGGGCCGCGATGAGTACGCTCGGCGTCGTCGCGAGGGCGCAGACCGCCGAGGTGAACGTGAAGCCCGCGGCGCCCCACAGGAAGACCCGTCGGCGGCCGAGGACGTCACCCAGCCTGCCCCCCGTCATCAGGGCGACCGCGTAGGCCGTCGTGTACCCGACGACGACCAGCTGGGTCTGGGCGAAGGACGCTCCGAGCGCGCTCTGCAGCGTGGGAGCCGCCAGCAGCATGATGCTGGCGTCGAAGCCGCCGATGAAGGTCGCGGTCAGGACGGAGACGAGGACCATGCCTGACCCCGCCCCCGCGCCGGCCGCGGCTCCGCCGGGGTCCGGAGTTCGCCGAAGAGTTCCCATGGACTGATTGATCCATATGGCGCTCTTCGCGTCCAAGTCCTGTTGCTTTTCAACTGATAAGCCAAAATGCTCAGACTTGGACGCGAGGCGGAATGTCGACGGCCGGGCGACCGGCGCCGGTCAGGTCGGGGATGAGCGGGACCGGCGGCTCGCAGTGGCCGGCCCGTGACATGTCAGGGCCTGAGGTCGAGCACGTCCCAGAGGGGACGACGCGGCGTGGCGGGTCCTGTCGGGCCGTAGCCGAGGCGCAGGACCATCTGCACGTACCCGGTGCCCGTCACCGGATCGCGCAGTGGCCAGCGCAGGTCGGGCCACTCCAGGGCCTGGGTGACGAAGGAGCTGGACAGGCCCTTGAGGGTGGCCAGCAGAAGGACGCGCTCCATCGCCTGGCCGGCGCGCAACCAGTCCTCCGGGCGGTCCCGTGCCGTGCTCAGCAGGGCCAGGTGAGGCTGCTGCTCGAACTCGGCAGCGGCCCGGCCCGGCACCGGCCGGCCGCCGGCGAAGTCACGCGTCGGGGCCCTTCCGCCGAACCTGCGGGGACCGAAGGCGTACTCCGGCACCCCTGCGGCGGCCGAGTCCGCGAACGGGACACCGCCGTGCGTCCACTGCCGCAGGTCTTCCCCGACGCCGCGATCGGTGAGGTTGCGGGCCTCGGCCTCCTGCGTCAGCTCCAGCACCTCCCGCAGATGCCATCCGGTGGGGAAGGTGAGCCAGGCCCCTTCGTCGCCGGCGGCGTCCACCACGGGCAGCTCGCCCTCGTCCGACGGGAACAGGTCGGGAAGCGCCGGCCCCGTACGGAGCCGTACCGTCACACCGGTCATGTCAGCCTCCTCGTCTCGCCCTTCCATCGTCGTGCGCCGGCCACGGACGCGCACGGGCCGGCCGGCCCGGTCCGGGGGGCCGTTGGTCCCCGTCCGGCGGGGCCGGGCGGACGCGGTCGTCCCGCACCGCCCACGGACGAAGGCTCCGGCCGGCCCCGACCGCATGGAACGGCGTGGGCGGCACGTGACGCTCGGCCCCCCTCGGTCACCGGACGGGCGGCTCGCTCGAACGAGCACGTCCCACCGGTCCGGTCGACACCGGTCAGCCGTCCCAGGACCAGTCGGCGACCTCCGGAAGGTCGGTGCCGTGCTCCCTGATCCAGGTGTGGTGGCGCTGACGCGCGTCCTGCATCCGCTGGCGCACGCCGGCGGCCCGTACCGCGAGGCCGGGCACGCGGTCGACGACGTCCATGACCAGGCGGTAGCGGTCCATGTCGTTGCGGACCACCATGTCGAACGGCGTGGTCGTGGAGCCGATCTCCTTGTAGCCCCGCACGTGCAGGTTCTTGTGACCGGTGCGGCGGTAGGCGAGGCGGTGGATCAGCCACGGGTAGCCGTGGTAGGCGAAGACCACCGGCTTGTCGGCCGTGAACAGCCCGTCGTACTCGAAGTCGGTCATCCCGTGCGGGTGCTCCTCGCTCGGCATCAGCCGGGCGATGTCGACCACGTTGACGACGCGGACGGCGAGCTCGGGCAGGTGCCGGCGGAGCAACCGGGTGGCGGCCAGGACCTCCTGGGTGGGCACGTCACCGGCGCAGGCCAGCACCACGTCCGGCTCGCCGCCGTTCTCGGAGCCCGCCCACTCCCAGATCCCCGCGCCGCGCGCACAGTGGACCGCGGCCTGGTCCATGGACAGCCAGTCGAAGCAGGGCTGCTTGCCCGCGACGATCACGTTCACGTAGTCGCGGCTGCGCAGCGCGTGGTCGGCCACCGACAGCAGGGTGTTGGCGTCCGGTGGCAGGTAGACCCGCACGGCTTCCGGGCTCTTGTTGAGGATGTGGTCGACGAAACCGGGATCCTGGTGGGAGAAGCCGTTGTGGTCCTGGCGCCACACGTGTGAGGTGAGCAGGTAGTTGAGGGAGGCGATGGGGGCCCGCCAGGGCAGGCGGCGGGTCACGCGCAGCCACTTGACGTGCTGGTTGACCATCGAGTCGACGATGTGCACGAACGCCTCGTAGCAGGAGAACAGCCCGTGCCGTCCGGTCAGCAGGTAGCCCTCCAGCCAGCCCTGGCAGGTGTGCTCGGACAGGATCTCCATCACCCGGCCGTGCCGGTCGAGGTGTTCGTCCCCTTCGAGGGTGCCGGCCTGCCACGCCTTGCCACTGGCCGCGTAGACGGCCTGGAGTCGGTTGGAGGCGGTCTCGTCGGGGCCGACGAGGCGGAAGTCGCGCCGGTCGGTGGTGGCGCGCATGACGTCCTCCAGCAGGTCCCCCAGGACGCGGGTCGGTTCGTGCAGGGTCGCGCCGGGTTTGTCGACCTCGACGGCGTACCGCTCCAGCGGCGGCAGGGGCAGCTCGCGCACGAGCAGCCCGCCGTTGGCGTGCGGGGTGGCGCCGAGCCTGCGAGCGCCCTCGGGAACGCAGGCCAGGACGTCGGGGACGGGGCGGCCGTGCCCGTCGAACAGTTCCTCGGGGCGGTACGACCGCAGCCATGCCTCCAGCTGCCGCAGGTGGTCCGGGCTGTCGCGGACCGCGGACAGGGGGACCTGGTGGGAGCGCCAGGTGCCTTCCACCGGCAGACCGTCCACCTCGGCCGGACCGGTCCAGCCCTTGGGGGTGCGCAGCACGATCACCGGCCAGCGAGGACGGTCGCTCACCCCCTCCTCGCGCGCGGCGCGCTGGATCGCAGCGATGCGGTCCAGGGCGCTGTCCATGGCCTGCGCCATCGCGCGGTGGACCGCTGCCGGGTCGTCACCGGTGACGTGGACCGGGTCGTGGCCGTAGCCGCGCAGGAGATCGTCGAGTTCGTGCTCCGGCAGCCTGGCGAGCACCGTCGGATTGGCGATCTTGTAACCGTTGAGGTGGAGGATCGGCAGGACGGCGCCGTCGTGGACCGGGTCGAGGAACTTGTTGGAGTGCCAGGAGGCCGCCAGTGGGCCGGTCTCCGCCTCGCCGTCCCCGACGACGCAGGCGACCAGCAGGCCAGGGTTGTCGAGGGCGGCCCCGTAGGCGTGCGAGAGGGAGTAGCCCAGCTCGCCGCCCTCGTGGATCGAGCCCGGCGTCTCGGGCGCGACATGGCTGGGCACCCCGCCGGGGAACGAGAACTGCTTGAACAGCCGGGCCATGCCGGCCGCGTCCCGCGTGACGTCGGGGTAGGTCTCGGTGTACGAGCCCTCCAGCCAGGAGCCCGCGACCACCGCGGGTCCGCCGTGGCCGGGGCCCCAGACGCACAGGGCGTCCAGGTCACGGGCCCGGATGACACGGTTGAGGTGCGTGTGCACGAGGTTCAGGCCCGGCGAGGTGCCCCAGTGTCCGAGCAGTCGCGGCTTGACGTGCTCCGGGCGCAGCGGCTCGGTCAGCAGGGGGTTGGCCATGAGGTAGATCTGTCCGACGGACAGGTAGTTCGCGGCGCGCCAGTGGGCGTCCAGCGTCCTCAGCTCGTCGTCGGGGAGCGGGGCCGGCGCCTGCTGCGTGTCAGCGGACATCGTGGTGCCCTTCCGGATCGGGGTTCGGAGGTGTGCACGCGGATCCGTACGTCCCCACCCTTCCCGAGCCGCCGGGTCCCCGACAGGGCCGACCGGGCCATCCCGGGGCCGCGGCGTCCCGGTCACCCGTTCGTCGCACCGGCGTCGCCGGGCAGCGGGAGGCACGCACAGGACGTGTGCGACCGGACCGAGCGGCGGTCCGAGCCGCCCTCCGCGCCCGCGCGGGCCCGTGACCACGACGCCGGACTGGTGCGCTCCCGCCGGCAGGGGGTGGGCCGGTGCGGCGGACCGTGCGTCCGTCGGGTCTCCGTCCCGCGGTCCTCGGGCAGCGCCGGTGGCGGCGGCGAGCCCCGGCCCGTCGTGCCCGGCCCGGCGCCGACCGGGCCGCGCCGCGGTTCGGCAGCGCCGGGCCGAGGCAGGGCGTACCGGTGCGGCGTGCGGCGCGCCGCCGCTGCCGCTGCCGCTGCCGCTGCCGGCCAGGGCAGCGCTGTGGCCTCCGCCCGGCAGACGACTACGTTGGAGTCACCCACGTGGACGCTCGGGCATGGGAGGCGGCATGGCAGGGAGAGAGGCGGCGCAGCTGCCGCGCAAGAGGTACGAGCAGGAGCTGCACCGTCTGCAGACGGAGTTGGTGAAGCTTCAGGAGTGGGTGCGCTCCGAGGGCGCCCGCCTGGTCGTGGTCTTCGAGGGCCGGGACGCGGCCGGCAAGGGCGGCACCATCAAGCGGGTCGCCGAGCACCTCAACCCCCGCGTCGCCCGGATCGCGGCACTGCCCAAACCGACCGAGCGCGAGCGCACCCAGTGGTACTTCCAGCGGTACGTCGAGCATCTGCCGGCCGCCGGGGAGATCGTGCTGTTCGACCGCTCCTGGTACAACCGGGCCGGGGTCGAGCACGTGATGGGTTTCTGCACGAAGGAGGACCACCGGCTCTTCCTGCGCCAGTGCCCGATCTTCGAGCGCATGCTGGTGGAGGACGGGATCCTGTTGCGCAAGTACTGGTTCTCGGTGAGCGACACCGAGCAGCAGGAACGCTTCCGGCGCCGACTGGAGGATCCGGTGCGGCGCTGGAAACTGTCGCCGATGGACCTGGAGTCGATCACCCGCTGGGAGGCGTACTCCCGGGCCAAGGACGAGATGATGGTGCACACCGACATCGCCGAAGCACCGTGGTACGTGGTCGAGAGCGACGACAAGCGGCGGGCGCGGCTGAACATGATCGCCCACCTGCTCGGCTCCGTGCCGTACCACGAGGTGCCGCCGCCGGTGCTGGAGCTGCCGGAGCGGCCGCCGTCGACCGGCTACGAACGCCCGCCGCGCGATCTTCAGACCTACGTCCCCGATCACGCGGCGAACCTGTGAGGCACCGGCCGGGCCCCGTGTCTCCGGGTTACCGCACGGTCACGGCGGGCAGGCGGGAGGGTTCGCCGTCGCACCCGGCGCAAGTCTCCCCCGGCACCGGCACCGGCACCGGCACCGTGGCCTGCCTGACGGACGTTCAGAGCGCCACCCGCCCCCCGGGACTGGTAGGCGCCGCCCGCACCCACCTCGGGAACTCCCACCCCCACGGCCGGTGAGAAAAAACAGTTGCCCTCGCTGTCCGCACGCAGACAGGGTGCGGTGGTGATCGGAACGGAGACCGGGCTCCCCGTCGCGGACGGAGTCCTGTCCGGCGTGGACTTCGGCGGTCGCGGTGTGGGCGTGCTGCTGTTCCACGGCAGTGGGCACAACGCTGCTGCCTGGACGGAAGCGGCGTCGCACCTGGTGGGCGCGTGCCATCCGGTCGCCCTCGGCCTGCGTGGCCCTGGGCAGACCCGGCTCGGCTCCACCGGTCCCGAGCAGTACTGGCGAGACATCGGTAGCGCCGTCACCGCGCCGCCCCGGGACCGCCCCGTATCGGTGGGCCGTCGCACCGGCGGGTACGCGGTGACGGCCGCCACTGCCGGTGGACACGTGGAACCGGCCGCTCTCTGCCTCGTGGACGGCGTGGTGCTCGATGACCGCAACATGTCACTCGCGGGCATGCGGACGCGCGGACCACCGAGGCGGCGGACCGTCTGCGGACCCTGTTCCGCTACGGCTGTGCGGCCGGCCGCCGGCTGATCGACATCGGCTCGCACCACCACGTCCCATGACCCGGCCCGCCGACCTCGCGGCAATCGTTCTCGACTCGACCTGGTGCGAGGCCGAGCTGCGAAGCCGGTCGGGATCGCTGACTGAACCCACCGTCGCAAGGAGTTGCCGTGCACCATTCCGATGCCCCGGCCATCAGGGAGATCCCCGTGGCGGACAAGAAGGCCGGGCCTTACGGCATCGCGGCCGGAGCCGACGGTGCACTGTGGCTCACCTTCGCGCACAGCGGTCGTGTCGCGCGTCTCACCCTCGACGGCGAACTCAGCGAATACCCCCTGGACCCCTCCGACTGCCGCCCCGCGGTCATCACCCCCGGGCCCGACGGAGCGCTGTGGTTCGCCCGGTCCCAGGACCACCGGATCGGCCGTATCACCGCCGACGGGGAATCGGAGTCCTTCCCCGTACCGACACCCGGCAGCGGACCCTACGGCATCACTGCCGGTCCGGACGGAGCGATGTGGTTCACGGAGATGAACAGCGACCGCATCGGCCGCATCACCGGCAAGGGAGAGATCGCCGAGTTCGCCCTTCCCCACGCGGGTGCCTTTCCCGCGGCAATCACCGCGGGCCCTGACGGGGCTCTGTGGTTCACCCTCAACCAGGCGAACGCGATCGGACGCATCACTGTCCACGGCGACATCGTGCTGCACCCACTCCCCACCGCCGGCGCCGCACCCGTGGGCATCGCCGGTGACGGCACCGCCTTGTGGTTCGTCGAGATCGCAGCGGGCCAGATAGGCAGGATCTCGGTGGATGGCCGGATCGAGGAGTTCCCGCTCCCTGACCGCACGGCCCGGCCTCACGCCATCGCCGCGACCTCCACCGGGGACTGCTGGTTCACCGAATGGGGAGCCAACCGCATCGGCCGCATCACCGAGAGCGGCGAGATCACCGAGTACAACCTGCCGTCACCGTCGTCCGAGCCGCACGGCATCGCCGAGAAGATCGCTTACCACAGCTGAGCGCCGACAGTGGCGCGGCTCGGCTCGCGCCCTGTCCACCTCACGTCGCGGGCACACGGCCCGTCTGCCCCGCCACCGCGCCCGCAAGCCGTTGCACGGGGACCGTGCCGAGCAGTCGGCCGAGGTGACCGGCGATGGCTCGCCGCCCTGCGGGATCCGTCCGGTACCTCGCCGAACCCCGGCTCCCTCCGCGAGCGCCCTCCTCGCCCTGGGGTGCAGGTCCCTTGATCCGTGGGGCCGGTGGTCCGCTGTCACTCGCCGTTGCGGTGGGCCAGGGCCCGGCGGACGCCGCGGACGCCGGTGACCGTGCTCACGGCGTCACCCCGGTGCGACGCCGAGCTCGGCGAGCAGGCCGCGGATGCGCCGCTCGATCTCGTCGCGGATCGGCCGGACGGCCTGGACTCCCTGTCCGGCGGGGTCGTCCAGCTTCCAGTCCAGGTACCGCTTGCCCGGGAAGTAGGGGCAGGCGTCCCCGCAGCCCATCGTGATGACCACGTCGGAGGCCTGGACCGCCTCGACGGTGAGGACCTTGGGGGTCTCGGCGGAGATGTCGATGCCGGACTCCTTCATGGCGTTCACCACGGCGGGGTTCACCGCGTCGGCGGGGGCGGAGCCGGCGGAGCGGACCCGCACCTTGTCACCGGCGAGGTGGGTGAGGAAGGCGGCGGCCATCTGGGACCGGCCGGCGTTGTGAACGCAGACGAACAGCACGGACGGGGCGGACGGGGCGGCGGAGGTGCTCATGAGGACACGGCGCTTTCTTCAGGTCGGGCGGGGGCGGCGAACTGCTGCTCGCCGTGCGGGACGGCGACTTCGTCCCCGGATACGGGCGTCGGGCGGCCGAAGGTGACGGCGACCAGGGCCAGGCCGGCGACCGCGCCGGCGAGCTGGGCGGCGAGGAACGGCGCCACCGAGGCGGGAGCGATGCCTGCGAAGGTGTCGGTGAAGGCCCGGCCGATGGTCACCGCCGGATTGGCGAAGCTGGTGGAGGAGGTGAACCAGTAGGCGGCGCCGATGTAGGAGGCGACCGCGACCGGTGCCAGGTGCGCGCGGCCCGCGCGCGCCAGCCCGAAGACCAGCCAGACCAGTCCCGCGGTGGCGACCACTTCGCCCAGCCACAGATGTCCCGCGGACCGGTCGTGCGTCGACCACTGCACCAGCGGCCGGGCGAACACGGCGTCGGCGAGGACCGCGCCGCCGATGGCCCCGGTGATCTGGGCGGGCACGTACGCGGCCACCTCACGCGGGCTGGGACCGTCGGCCGTACGGCGCCCGGTGAACCAGGCGGCGAGCGTCACCGCGGGGTTGAAGTGCGCCCCGGAGACGGGTCCGAGCAGGGCGATGAGCACGCCCAGGCCGAAGACGGTCGCCAGGGAGTTGGCCAGCAGTTGCACACCGACGTCGCGGGTCAGCTCACTCGCCTGGATCCCGGAACCGACCACCACGGCCACCAGCGCCGCCGTGCCGACGGCCTCGGCCGCCGCCCGCCGCGCGAGCGGAACCGGCGCGCTCACGCGGACGCCTCGACGGGTGCGGCCGGTGCCTCAAGGAGGGCGGAAAGCCTGGTCAGGGCCTCGGGGAGTACCCAGTAGTACACCCAGGTGCCCCGCCGCTCGGAGCCGACCAGCCCGGCCTCGCGCAGCACCTTCAGGTGGTGGGAGATGGTCGGCTGGGAGACGTCGAACGGGCCGATCAGGTCGCACACGCACGCCTCCCCGCCCTCGTGGGAGGCGATCAGGGACAGCAGCCGCAGCCGGATCGGATCCGACAGCGCCTTGAACATCCGCGACAGCGCGACCGCGTCCACTTCGCCCAGCGGCTCACGGACCATCGGGGCGCAGCACGCCTCGTCCTGGCCGAGCACGGGCAGATCAGCTTGATTCGACATGCCTCTATGTTGACACCCGTCTATCCAAGTGGCAAGCTCAGCTGTATCGACAGATATCGATACAGAACCGAGTCCCGAGGAGAGACCGCCATGTCCCGAGTCCAGCTCGCCCTGCGCGTCGCCGACCTGGAGGGCTCGATCGCCTTCTACTCCAGGCTCTTCGGCACCGAGCCCGCCAAGCGGCGCGAAGGCTACGCCAACTTCGCCGTCACCGAGCCCCCGCTGAAGCTGGTCCTCGTCGAGGGCGAGGCCGGCGAGGAGACCCGCCTGGACCACCTCGGTGTCGAGGTCGCCACCACCCAGGAGGTCAACGCCGCCGCGACCCGGCTGAGGGAATCGGGCCTGGCCACCTTCGAGGAGAACGACACCTCCTGCTGCTACGCCCTGCAGGACAAGGTGTGGGTGACCGGCCCGGGCCAGGAGCCGTGGGAGGTGTACGTGGTCAAGGCCGACGCCGGCACCCTGGAGAAGGCCGACGCCTCCCCGGACGCATGCTGCGGCGCCGG
Source organism: Streptomyces cinereospinus (assembly GCF_042430725.1). Classification (NCBI taxonomy): domain Bacteria; kingdom Bacillati; phylum Actinomycetota; class Actinomycetes; order Kitasatosporales; family Streptomycetaceae; genus Streptomyces; species Streptomyces cinereospinus. Next base: position 25,551 of record NZ_JBHMCY010000018.1, read on the forward strand.
CGCCTGCCGCACTCCCGAGGAGCAGGCCCTCGACCCCGCGCGGAGCCCGGCACGGGCGAAGGCCGCCGCCGGGTGCGCCTGCGGCAGCCGACCGGCTGCCTGACGGGCGGGTACCGGCCGGCGCGGACGGCGCCGGCCGTCCGGCTCCCGCCCCGGGCCCGGGCCTGGTTGCCGACAGCGCCGGCGCTGAAGTGGACGCGTAACCGGGCCTGTGCGGCCATCATGGAGTCATGACGGGGATGCAACGGGTGGTCGTGGTGGCTTCGGGCCTGACACTGGGGGTGCTCGCGGGAGTCATCTGCTTCCTGACGTGGGACCGTGCCGGTCAGGTCGCTGGGATCGTGTCCGCTTTCGTCGGCGTCGCATCGCTCGGGGTCGCCCTCTGGGCCACTTCGGCCGCCGCCTCAGCGCCCTCCGGGGTCAGCATTCATGTCTCCGACACCGGCAGGGCCACCGCTCGTGGCGGTGGCAGCGCAAACACGGGTGCGATCGTCCCCACCGGCCTCGGTGGTCCTACAAGGGTGGAGGTCACGGGGACGGGGGAGGCGGAAGCCGACGGAGGACCGGCCAATACGGGGACCGCTCCTCAGTAGGGCGGGCGCAAGCTCGCAGTCATGCGCCCAGGGCCGGCGCAAGGCGCTGTGGGCTGCTGTGTCCGCCGCAGTCGATGTGATCGTTGTGGGCCCGGGGATGTCGGGGGTGGGAGGCTCATGGCCCGGAAGAGACGCGGGGCCGGTGCCGCGAGCGGACCGATAGCGGCTCTCTCGCGATTCGTGCGGCTGGCAGGAACCGGGGCGGCCACGGCGACGGGCGGCGGGCCTGCCAACACCGGATACGTAGGCTCAATGCGCCAGTCGACATCGACGGTGCCGTGAAAACGCAAGCCCGGGTCCGCACTGTCGAGTTCGACGGCAAGAGACATGTGGTCCACTGCGACGTTGACAACCCAGTACTCGCTCGTGGACCGGAACCACCGCTGTCCTGATGTGGGCAACTCCCCCTTGGGCAGACAGTGGAGGGCGGTGCCGAGGAGCACCACCACACACTCCCCCGCCCCGGGGCGGGCCGCTCCCGTGATGGCACGGGGGCGGTTCATGGGGAACGGGCCGCGTACGATGTCGCTCGGGACGGTCACATCAACTCCTCAGTGCGTCTTGTCACTCAGCGCGGTGCGAGCGCGTCCAGCCGCCCGATGTGCCAGTCGTGCCGTGCAGGAGGACCGGGCAGCACGTTCGCGAGCCGAAGCAGAAGGTGGCCGAGACGGCGAGAGCCGCTTCGTGCGGGATCACATCGGTGATGAGATCGACCAGCGCCAGATGCAACTCCCCGCACGGGAGGGGGGTCCGGGTCCATGACTCCCGTACCCGCAAGCCGTCGCCGGTCAGGGCGCGGGGCGCGAGAGCGGACGATCTCTTGACCGGGTTTTCTCCCGCACTCGCGCGTTGCTCTCGGTCCTTACGGTCGCGCGGTCCGATCCGGATTCCGGCTGTCGGTCACTCACGGTAGCGCCGAGTTCGTGACCACCACCCGTAGCTTTCGCGGACTTCCACTCCTGTCCCGGACCTGCTCCCGTCGTGACTGGTTGCATCCGCACCACGACCCCCCTCTCGCGTGGCGGATGGGGGTGCCCGTCCCTCGGCGGCAGGTAGCGAGCCGGCTGACGGGCTCCGCTACCGCACCACCCACGCCCCCATGGTTCGTCATGCGTGGCATACCCCTGCAGGGGCCGCCGTAGCCCTGGATCGTATGCCTGACCGCCCGGTCGCCCGGTCGTCCGGGAGCGGATCCCCGAGATCGCAGGCAAGATCTGGAGACCGACGGGGCGACCCCGGTGACAGCGCGTACTGGCCGGGCTCCGATCTCGGTGCATCGTCCCGGCGGCTCGACACGTCACGGGGTCACGCGGCTGCGAGGACCTCTTCCGCCAGCCGACGCTCCGAGACCGCTCCCGGCCGGTGTGGTCACGCGGAAGGGCTCGCCGAAGCCGCGCCGCTGCATCGCCGCTCTGGACGGCCGTGTCGACGGGGCGCGGGCCGCCGAGGTCTGGCAGGCGGCACTGGACGCCGAATGGCGCGGGACACCGGTGTGGTTCCACGGCGACGTCGGTGGCAACAACCTGCTCGTCGCCGACGGCGAACTGTCGGCCGTCATCGACTTCGGTACCTCCGGCGTCGGCGATCCGGCCTGCGATCTCGTGATCGCCTGGACGATGTTCCGCGGGGACGGCCGCGAGGCGTTCCGGCACACCGTCGGCCAGGATGACGGCACCTGGGCCAGGGCCCGCGGCTGGGCACTGTGGAAGTCTCTGCTGACGGTGAGCGAGTGTGCCGATCCCTGGGACGAGCGGGTTGCCGTCCACTCCCGCGTGATCGACGCGGTCCTGGACGATCACGATCGTTTCGCGTAGCGCGACGGAGCACGGCCGGCGCGCTCCCCTCTGGAAGCGGACTTCCCCGAGGCGGACGGCACGCGGGTGCAGCGTCACCGGTTTCGGGAGGCGAGGTGCCGCAGCGCGGCGCCTCCGGCGCACGAGTACTAAGGGAGGGCGGGAGGCACCGTCCAACCGCCGGCGTGGTGCGGCGTGCCGTGGTGGGGTGCGGGTGTCTGGGGTATTACCCGGGCCAGATCGCGGCGTATGCGTTCGGCTTCACCGCGCACCTGTGCGGGGATGTCTCCGCGCTCGGCGACGAGGCGGCTGAAGATGGGGGTCTCGTGGAACACGGTGAGGTCTGCTCTCTGTCGGGCTCGCGGACGGGGCCGGTCGCGTCGTGGTGGTTACAGCGTCGGGTCGAGGCCGAACTGGTTCGTCGAGTCGGCGAACAGTCCCGGCGCGCTTTCCTGGAGGGGCCGGCTCCCGTCGGCGAGCAGTGAGGTGGCGGTCACGGGCTGATCTTATGGGGTGGCGGGCGAGGGCCGGGGATGGTGGTGCAGCCGACGACGGGCCCCAGGAGCACGTGCTGTGACGTTCCCGCAGTGACGGCCGCCGCTGTCGAGCCCTGGAGCAGCTGGTCACTGCCGGCTTCGATTCGGGTCGGCCTGCGGTCATCGTCTCCACAGGCGTCACCGTGTACCTCACCGAAGACGCCAGCGCGGCCACCCTGCGCCAGATTGCCGGGCTTGCACCGGGATCGACGCTCGTCATGACCTTCCTGCTGCCGACCGAACTCGTCGACGCGGCCGACCGCCCTGGCCTCCGGCAGGCCCGGTTCGACGGGCCCGCGCGGACAGCACGGCGGATCGCCGCGTACCACTCGACCTTGAAGCCGGGCCACTGGCCGACCGGCTGGACCGCCACCCTGGCATGGAGATCATCTGCCGGGACCGGGCAGGCGCCTACGCCGAGGGCGCCCGACGCGGCGCCCCCCATGCTCTGCTGGTCGCTGACCGGTTCCATCTCTGGCAGGGCCTCGGCCGGGCGGTAGAGACCTGCGTCACCGCCCACCGCGACTGCCTGCGCACCCCCACACCCGGCGGCGTGCTGCCACAGGACACCCCACCGGCTCCCGATCGGCCGCACGACGACTCGGAGCCCGTCGGCCGACGGGCCGAGCGCAAGAAGGGCGACGGTGCGGCAGGTGACCGGCTGGCTCACCCGCCACCCCACCGCTCTGACCGAGGAAGACCGCGTCGGCCTGAAAGACGTCCTGGCCCGTTGCCCCGAACTGGACACGGCCGCCGGACACGTCCGTGCATTCGGCGAGATGCTCAGCGGCCGCCTCGGCGCCACGCTCCCTGCCTGGATCAACGCCGTCGACGCCAGCCAGCTACCTGGCCTTGCCGGCTTCGCACGCCACCTGCTCCGGGACCTCGACGCCGTGACCGCCGGCCTCACCCTGGACTGGAGCTCGGGCAGCATCGAGGGAACCGTGAACCGCATCAAAAAGATCAAAAAACAGCTCTGCGGCCGAGCCGGCATCCACCTGCTCCGGGAGATGATCCTGCTGCAGTAGCGCCTCGCCGTGGTTATTCGGGTGCGACTCCCGGTACCTTCCTCGGGCTGTTCCTCCCCGTGCAGGCGGCCACCACGTCCGGCTACGCGACTTGCAGGACAGGAAGGGAGAGGCGGCAGCGACGTCATGCTGTGGCGCCGGCCATCCCACTGGTGACAACGATCGCGGCCACGTCACCAGCCTCGGTGCGGCCCAACCAGACGACGCCACCCGATTCGGCCCCGAACGTGACCAGATCGGCTTGTTGTGACTCGTCGCGCACCCGCTCGCAACCGTCGGCCAGCTGTTCGGTGTCACGCGGTGCAGGCATGCCGTCTACGAACGTGCGAAACGGCGCGGACAAGGTGGTCCACGCGCCTGCGTCGGCGAAGCAGCCAACATTCGCGTCGGAGAAGAAACGGGGCTCATCGCCCGCCTGAAGCTGATCGATGTCCTCGTCGACACCCAGGCCCATCTCCCACCCGACCACAGGGTCGTCGCTGATGCACAGGCGCGTCGCGGCACACTCAACGCCATCGACGTGCTCGCCAAAGAACTCGTACGGGCCCGCCGTCCACGCGATCTCCACTCGGTACACGCCCGGGGGAATGCTCACCGCCAGCTCACGCGGGGGCCTCGTCGGCAGCCCTTTCTCGTATCTCCAGACGTCGTCGTCGTCCCACGGCGCATCGACGACGAGCCGGCCGCTGGGAACGCGGAGGGTGGTCAGCTCCTCGACCCCTGTCACGACTACCGGCGTTGTCGGATCGTCGTACACCGTCCCCAGATGCGCACCGGGCGTGAAAGCCGCCTCCAAGTACCAGGTGGCCTCAGGCCCAGCTGCCAGCCGAGCGTTTCCGGCCCATTCCATGTCTCACCCCTCCTCACCGCCCGGCCGGGCGGTCAACCGAAAGCTACGTGGGCCCTCTGACATCTGCACTTCGCGCATCGTCACGATCCGTGATCGCTCCCCAAGATCTGTGCCAGGACCCAGATCCCACGTACAAAGCCATCCCCGCCGGCCACGCTGCGGGAGCGGACCCGTCCAAGGGCCGCCGACCACAAGCCCGGCATGGCTGTCGCCCTCTGTCAGGGAGACGACGGCACCACGATCGACACCGACGGCGTGGGCGGCCAAGCGCGAGGCCGGAGGTGCCGGTCCGCGGGTGCGCCGAAGTCAGCAGCTCCAGGCGGGTGACGGCAGGGGAGCCGCGCGGCGTCATCGTCCGCCACGCGTACACGCCCGGGAGCTGGACGAGTTCCGCTTGCGGCAGGTGAGCGGCGTCAGTACGGAGCGTCGAGCGGGGAACCACCTCCGCGTGACCATCCGCGCGGGTGAACGGTTACGCCGGTCATGCATGCTTCCACTTCGGGCAGACCGGCTGCCGTGGGCGCCGTCATGTCACTCCTCCTGCTGCTCGCCACAGTCCTGAGCGGCCCCCCGGCCACCGCCGGCAGCCACGCGCCGCCCGCGGCGGACCCCGACGCGATCCGTGAATGGAACACGATCGCCACCGACACCATCAGCGCCAACCTCGGCGCCACCCGCCCCTCCGGCCAGGTCGTCATCTGGCACGGGTTCGTCTCGGCCGCCGTCTACAACGCGGTCGTGGGCATCCGGGGCGACTACGCCCCGTACAAGTGGCGGGCGCGCGGTCCCGCCACCGCGTCGCCCGAGGCGGCCGCCGTGGCCGCGGCCCACCGCGTGCTGGTCACCTACTTCCCCGCCTCCCAGGCGCCGCTCGACGCCGCCTACTCCGCATCGCTCGCCCGGATCCCGCGAGGCAGCGCCAAGACGCAGGGCGTGGCCTTCGGGGAGCGGGCCGCCGAACACGTCATCGACCTGCGCGAAGGCGACGGCCGGGGTGCACCGGTGCGGTTCACCACCCCGCCCGCGCCCGGCGTCTGGCGGCCCACCCCGCCCGCCTACCAGCCGTTCATCGACCCCTGGCTCGGCACGCTGCGCCCGATGCTGCTCACCTCTCCGGACCAGGTCCGTCCCGGCCCCCCGCCCGCGCTGTCCTCGGCCCGCTACGCCCGGGACGTGAACGAGGTGAGGGCCATGGGCGCCAGGACCGGGTCGTCCCGTACCGCGTTCCAGACCGAGACCGCCCTGTTCTTCGGGGGCAACCTGGCGGTGCAGATCCAGGCGGCGCTCCGGCTCTACACGGCTCGGCACCACCTGGGCATCACCGAGACGGCACGGCTGTTCGCCGCGGCGAACACCTCGGCCACCGACGCCGTCGTCGCCTCCTGGGACGCCAAACTCCACTACGGACGCTGGCGGCCGATCACCGCCATCCACCTGGCGCACACCGACGGCAACCCCGCCACCCCGGCCGACCCGCAGTGGCAGCCGCTGCTCGTCACGCCACCGCACCCCGACCACATCAGTGGCCATGCGGCGGTCGCCGGCGCCGTGACCCGGACCCTGAGCGGGCTGCTCGGCACCCCGCGCCTCGACCTCACCTTCTTCTCCGAGGCCACCGGCACCACACGGCACTACGCGTACGCCGACCGGCTCAACGAGGACATGATCAACGCCCGTGTCTGGGCCGGGATCCACTTCCGCTCCGCGGACGTGTCCGGGTGCCGGGCCGGCAGCCGGATCGGCGTCTGGGCGGTCACCCACTACTTCCAGCCGCTGCGCTCCTCGCACACCCCGGCCTCGCCGGCGGTACGACCCACGTGCCCGCAGACCGGCACGCGCTGATGCCCTGACACCTGCCCGGACCGAGAGCGTCGGCGGGTACGTGCCGAGGCGCGCACCCGCCGACGCTCCCGTCCGTGCCGGCCACCGACACCATGCGCCGTTCGCGGGTGCGCGGGTGGCGGTGGCGTGCCGGGCGGTGCCATCGAACGACAGGCAGCGGATCCCCGCCTCGACGGCACCGTCGATGGTGCCGAGCAGGCGCGGCACGGCGGCGGCGTGCCCGTCGTTGCGGGCCGGCCCGCGACGAGCGGCCCACCGGCGGTTGCCGTCGCCGGTCAGGGCAACGTGCGCGGGCGGCCGCTCCGGCGCACACAGGGTCCACCGGCGTTCGGAAGGTCAGGGCACCACCCGGCGATCACGGTGGCCCTCGTGACCTGGGTCAGCCGAAGAGGGCGACGACTCCCCTCACCCAGATCGCGAGGAACGCAAGGGCCCCCACCAGGCAGCCGGCGCCCGCCAGCACACCGCCGACCGTCCACGGTTCGGAGGGTGCCTCCTTGTACTGCTCGTCCGGACCGCCCCGGTAGGAGTCGGGGTCGTCCCAGTCGACGGGGTGCCCCAGTTCCTCGGCGCAGGCCGTCCGCACTGCGACCAGCTGCCCCTCCGCGAAGGCGGTGGCAGCCATCGTCTCGGGACCACGCCAGCCCAGGGCCTTCATCCGCCACCCGGGAGATCCGTACCGCGCCTCGAAGGCGGCGGTCTCGTCGGCGTCGCGGTCCTCTTCGAGGTACGTCCAGCGTCCGGCCTCGGCGGCGTCGCCGTAGAGCCGGTACACCTCGGCCAGACGCCGGCGGAGCGTCAGATCGTACGGGTAGGACGAGACGAGACCGCGCAAACGCTGGCGCGCGACGGGAACCCGGCCGGCGGTCAGGTCCGCTTCGACTCGGGCAAGGGTCTCTTCCAGGGGCATGAACGCATGATCGAGTACCCCACTGATCCACGTCGACCTGTTTTCAGATCGCGGCACCCCGCAGGCGGGGCAGTCACAGCGGCGCCCGTAGACGTGGGGGGCGCCGTCGGCCGTCACACATCCCTGCTCTCGTCGTCCTCGGCGGTGGTCGGCGGCGTGGGGACCAGCACGCTCTGCACGGCGGGTCCGGCCAGCGCGACCAGCGTCTCGCGGTCCGCCTCGGCGAGCATCGGGACACCGACGATGCCTCGTCCCACGACGAGCCCGACCAGCATGGACGACACGATGCCCGCCCGGAGCGTCGCGTTGTCGACGGCGCGCGACGCGATACCGTCGACGAGCAGCCGCTCCTGGAGGAACTCACGCAGCTGGGCGTTGGCCTGGTCGTTGACGATGGCGCCCCGGAGCATCGCCATGAGCGGTTTCGCGCTCGGAGCGTCGCCTTCCCACATGTCGAGGAAGGTGCGGACCACACGTTCGCCGAGGCCGTCCTCCGCTCCCTCGAACGCGGCACTGAAGCGCGTCAGCGCCTCCGCGGGGACGGACATCACCGCCGCGAACAGCTCGTTCTTCGACCGGAAGAACTGCATCACCAGGGAGGCGTCGACGTCGGCGTCGGCCGCGACCCGTCGGATCGTGGTCGCGGTGAAGCCGTCGATCGCGAACCGGGCGCGGGCCGCGTCAAGGATGGCTTGTCGTGTCGTGCTCGTTCCCGGTCGGCGTCCGCGGCGGGCGGCCGGGCTCGTGTTCGTGGCCATGCACCAAAACTACCTTCCTCGAACACGATCTCAACGCGTGTTGAGTTTCCGGGTCCGCAGACGTACGCTCGCGTCGTTGCCGGAGCCCGTCCGCGGGCGAAGAGATGCAAGGAGCTCCCCCATGAGCGATGACCAGAGGATCTACATGCCCTCTCACCCGCTGGAGCCGGGTGCCCGCTACGGGATCCTGAGCGGGTTCGATCCCGGGACGCGAACGCTGGAGGCGGGCTTCCAGATCGCGCCGCCGTTCAAGCCGCTGCCCGTCGACATCGTCCTCGACAAGGACGTACCGGTCACCCTGCGTGACGGCGTGACCATCCACGTCGACGTCTTCCGTCCCGCCGGGGCCGAGAAGGTGCCGGTCATCGTGGCGTGGAGCCCGTACGGGAAGGGCCAGGGGACGTCCGCCAGCGTGATGGGCATCTTCGGCATGGTCGGGCTGGACAACGGCGTCGTCTCGGGTCTGGCGAAGTTCGAGGGCCCCGACCCGGCCTACTGGTGCGCGCGAGGCTACGCGATCTGCAACCCCGACGTCCGGGGCGTGGCCCAGTCGGAGGGCGACAGCGTCCTGTGGGACCGCCAGGAGGGCCGGGACTGCTACGACCTGATCGAGTGGCTGGGCGTCCAGGACTGGTGCACGGGCAAGGTCGCGATGAGCGGAACGTCGTACCTCGCGGTCTCGCAGTGGTTCACCGCGGCCGAGCAGCCGCCCCACCTCGCGGCGATCAACCCGTGGGAGGGCGTGAGCGACGTCTACCGCGACCTGGTGATGCGCGGCGGCATGCCCGACACCGGCTTCGCCGAGCAGCTCCAGAACAACAGCTTCTGGGGCAACAGCCGCAGGGAGGACATCCTCACCGAGGCCGAGCGCCACCCGTTGATGCACGACCTGTGGGAGAACAAGATCCCGCAGTTCGACAAGATCACCGTGCCCGCGTACGTCGTGGCCAGCTACTCCAACACGCTGCACACCGCGGGCACCTTCCGCGCCTGGCGCCGGATGGCGTCCGAGGACAAGTGGCTGCGCATCCACAACACCCAGGAGTGGCCCGACTACTACGACGAGGCGAACACGGAGGACCTGCGCCGGTTCTTCGACCGCTTCCTCAAGGGTGAGGACAACGGGTGGGAGCAGACGCCACGCGTGCGCTACTCGCTCCTCGACCTCGAAGGCGGCGACCAGGTGAACATCCCGGCCGACCAGTTCCCGCCGGCGGACGTCACCTTGACGAAGTACTACCTCGACGGCCGCTCACGGACCCTGGCCACGACGGCACCCACCGCCGAGGCGACAGCCGGCTACACGGTGGGGTCCAACCCCGACGTGGTGTCGTTCGTGACGCGGTTCGACCAGGAGACCGTGCTGGCCGGGTACCCGAAGGCGCACCTGTGGGTCGAGGCGCGAGGCTCCGACGACATGGACCTTTTCGTCCTGGTCCAGAAGCTCGACGCCTACGGCACGCCGCTGCAGCAGTTCACCGTGCCCAACCAGGGTGCACTGATCCAGGACGTCACCGAGCGGGGCGCCTCGATCCTGCGGTACAAGGGCTCCGACGGACGGCTGCGCGTCTCGATGCGCCACCTGGACGAGGCGCTGTCCACCGAGGACGTCCCCGCCCACAGCTTCGACCGGGTGGAGAAGCTCTCACCGGGCGAGGTCGTCGACGTCGAGATCGACCTGCTCCCGGTCGGGCTCGTCTTCTACCCGGGTGAGCAGCTGCGTCTCGTCGTCAGCGGCCGGTCGCTGCTGGGCACGATGATGCCCGGTAACCGCGAGTACGTCCCCGCCAACAGCGGGGAGCACGTCGTCCACACCGGCGGCGAACGCGCCTCCTACCTGCAACTGCCCGTCAGGACCGCCTGATCGGCAGCGGCCCGCTCCGCCTCTGAGGCGGGGCGGGCCAGGACGACGACCGACGGCGTCAGGAGCGGGATACGCGGGTGTCGGCCTCCGGGCGGGGCCGGCCGCCGTGCCCGAGGGCCGGCATCACGGCGGGGTCGCGGAGGTCAGTCGATGCCGATGGCGCCCGTGCGGGCGGGGACGGCGTCGAGCGCGGCCAGGGTGGCCGCATCGAGCGTGAGCGCGCCCGCGGCGACGTTCGCCCGGAGGTGGTCGGCGTTCGCGGTGCCGGGGATGAGGAGCACGTTGGGCGCGTGGTGCAGCAGCCAGGCCAGTCCGACCTGCGAAGGGGTGGCGTCCAGGGCGCGAGCCGCCTCCTGGACGGCCGCCTCGTCGGTCACCTTGGGCATACCGCGGAAGGCGCTGCCGAGCGGGAAGTAGGGCACCCAGGCGATGTTCTCGGCGACGCACAGCTGGAGCAGGTCCTCGTCGCCGCGCGCCACGAGGCTGTAGGCGTTCTGCACGCAGGCGATGCCCGCGGGGATCGCGCGGCGCAGCCCGTCCAGGGTCACGGTGCTCAGTCCGATGGCGCCGATCTTGCCCTCGTCGCGCAGCGCGGTCATCTCGGCGAGCTGGTCGTCGAGGTCGACCACCTGGTCCGCTTCGAGGGGGATCCTGGGTGCGGCGTCCATACGACGCAGGTTCACCAAGGGGATCTGGTCCAGGCCGAGGCCGGCGAGGTTGGCCTCGACGCTCGCCCGCAGTTCTTCCGGTCGCTGGGCGGGACGCATGGGGACCGGTCCGCCGGGGTTGGGGTCGGCGCCGACCTTGGTGGCGACCAGGACGCCGTCCTCGGGGCGGAGCGCTTCACGCAGGAGTCCGTTGACGAATCCGTCGCCGTAGAACTGGGCGGTGTCGATGTGGTCGATGCCGAGCTCGACCGCCAGGCGCAGGGTCGCGAGGGCGGTGTCGCGATCGCCGTGCAGGCGCTCCAGTTGCATCGCGCCGTAACCGATCCGGGAGACGGTGCGGCCGGCGAGCAGACCGGGGCCCGCCGGGCGCGGAGCGCCGGTGGCCGTCGTCTCGTGGCTGGGGGTGCTGCTGGAAGGCATGGGTATCCCGTCCCGTGCGATGATGGGGAAAACGGAGGATCCTCCGTTACATCGACAGTACCATTACCGGAGGTGCCTCCGCTTTGAGTCCGTCGACCCCCACGCCGCCCGGGGACGCCGCCGGCGGGGACGCCGGCACGGGCCGCCCGATCCGCGCCCATGCCCGGCGCAACCGCGAGAAGCTCATCGCCGCGGCCCGGGCGGCCTTCGCGGCCGCCGACGACACGGTTCCGCTGGAGGGCATCGCCCGCGACGCAGGAGTCGGCATCGGCACGCTCTACCGCCACTTCCCCACCCGTGAAGCCCTCGTCGAAGCCGTCTACGGTGCGGAACTCGACGACATCGTCGGCAGCGTCCCCGCCCTGCTCGACCAGCTCCCGCCCGACGCCGCGCTGCGTACGTGGATGAACCGCTACGCGGCGTTCATCTCGGCCAAACGCGGCATGTTCGACATCCTCCGGGCGGGCTGGGCCTCGGGGCGGATCGCTACTCCGACCACTCGGGCGCGCATCACCGCCGCGATCGCGGCGATCATCGGCAAGGGGGCGGACGCGGGGTCCCTGCGCGCCGATGTCGACCCCGACGACGTCACGACCATGCTCCTGGGGATCTTCCTGTCCACGACAGCCGGCAACACCCCCGAGCAGACGGGCCGCCTGCTCGACCTCGTCGTGGACGCCCTGCGTCCGAAAGGCGAGGCATCCGGTCTCGCCGGTCCGTCTCACCCTGGGCGAGGCGCTGTGTCCCCCCTGACCGCCGGCGCACGTGAGGCCGTGATCAGCTCGACGAACAAGCTCTGACCACTCAGGAGGTCAGGGTTCTCACTGCTCCGAGGACGCGCGCCGGAGCGATGTTCCCCTGATCGCCGCCGCCGGTGTCGCGTCCCGGGTTTCCGGACCACGACGCCGCCGGACGGCTCCGGCCTACCGGAAGGGCGGGCCTCGCCGGGATCCCCTGAGGCCCCGGAGGCAACGCATGCACCGGGGGTCACGAGGCGCGGGGGCACACCGCCCCCCGTCGCCACGTCCCGCCCTGCTCGCTCCCCACGACACCGTCCGCCGCATGCTCGACCTCACCGGCATCGGCCGGGTCACACCCTCCTACCCGGACCGCCCGGCCGACACGGACGCGGGTCCGCCACCGCAACGACCCGGCTCAGCCGTCCGAGCCGCCCCCACGGGCCGGCGGTGTGCCGGCCACGTCCAGCTGCCGGAGCATGCCGCTCCAGCCTCGAACCCGCCACCGCCCGACGCCGCCGGCCGTGGCATCCCGGCGGCGCCGGGCCCGGCGGTCGTCACGGAGGTCGCCGGACCGCGCGGCGTCTCGTGTCCGCGCGCCCGGTCCGCTCTCGGGCCGAACCGAGCTCAGCCGAGACCGCGATGGGCGGCCCACAGCGCCCCGGCGCGGCCGGCGGCGTCGGCGACCAGGGCCGCCAGCTCGCGTCTGTCGGGGACGGGGAACGAGACGTAGGTGCCCCGGCCGCCGCCGACCGGCCGGCCATAGGCCTTCGCGGCCAGGTGACCGTCCGGGAGGAGCCGGATGTTGAGTGTGGTCAGTGTGAACGTCTCACCGCGTCGAGTGTCCGTCCAGCGGAGTTCCCGCGGGATCGTGACGTTGATCGCCAGAGCACTCACTTCCAGGTCGCCGCTCATGTACGGATGATGTCACGCGGCTCGCCCCGGGCGGCCGCATCCGCGAGAACGCCTGTACGGCAAGGCGGCGGCCGCCCCGTGAGTCCGTCACTGGGGCCGCCGCCGGCCGGAGGGCGGAACCCGCCGTGCGGTCACGACTCGGCACGCGCCCGGCACCCCCGGTTGCTGCGTTCGGGCGACGCGCGGCATGTGGCGCCCCGGCTGCCACCGCCGGGGCGCCATTCTGAGGGACATGCCGCAACAGCTGGGCCCGGTGTCGCTGCGCCGCCCCGATGATCCGTTCCCGTCCGTCCCCGCGGGTGATCCGTCCCGCCGCCGGGCCCGGGTGTCCGGCCGGCCGGCCGTCATCGCCCTGCTCGGCCTGCTCGTCTTCCTGGCCCTCGCCCTCACCCCGGGCGGCTTCACCGGCCAGGCGGCGTTCGGCACGGCGGCCGCCGCCGTGGTCCCCGTCGGCCACGACTCCGGCAGGGCCCTGGCCGGGTTCATGATCCAGTCGACCGCCCGGGTGACGGATCCGGCGGCCGAGGTGTCCGGCCCCGGCTATCCGACGAAGGGCTGGTACCGGGCCGGACCCCGCTCCACCGTCCTCGCCGCCCTGCTGGCGGCCGGGGTTCACCCCGACCCGTTCCACTCCACCAACCAGAAGCTGATCCCCGCCGCCGACTTCACGGTCCCGTGGTGGTACCGGTCCGACTTCACGGTCGACGACAGCCGGGTGGGCCGGACGTATCTCGACTTCAGCGGGGTGACCTCGGCCGCCGACGTCTTCGTCAACGGCCGTCAGGTCTCGACGGCGAGGGAGGTCGCCGGCACGTACACCCGCCACGAGCTGGACGTCACCGCTCTGGTCAGGCCGGGCACCAACACGGTCGCCTTCCGGGTCCAGCCCAACGACCCGCGCAAGCACCTCACCGTGGGCTGGCTCGACTGGCTCCAGCCGCCACCGGACCGGAACATGGGCATCGTCCGCGACGTCGTCGTCCGCCGCAGCGGCCCGGTGGCCCTCCGCGACGCCCACGTCGTCACCGACCTGGACGTGCCGTCGCTGGCCTCCGCCGACCTGACCGTCAAGGCCCGCCTGCGCAACGACTCCCCCGACACCGTCACGGCGACCCTCTCCGGCACCGCCGGGCCCGCTGCCCTCAGCCGGCAGGTGACGCTGGCGCCCGGGGAGAGCCGGACCGTGGTCTACTCCCCCGCCGACCACCCCCGACTCCGTCTGCCGTCACCGCGCGTGTGGTGGCCCGCCGGGATGGGCGGGCAGCCCCTGTACGACCTGGACCTGGCCGTGTCGGTCGACGGGGTCACCTCCGACACCTCGCACACCACCTTCGGCATCCGCGACGTGCAGGCCCCGGTCAACGCCGACGGCGCGCGCCAGTACCGGATCAACGGCCGCCCGCTGCTGATCAAGGGCGCGGGCTGGTCCCCCGACGAGTTCCTGCGGTGGGACGCCGCCTACGCCGAGCACCGCATGCGCTACGTCCGCGACCTGGGCCTGAACACACTGCGCCTGGAAGGCCACCTGGAGCCCGACGAGTTCTTCGACCTCGCCGACCGGTACGGCATCCTCACCATCGCCGGCTGGGAGTGCTGCAACAAGTGGGAAGGAGAGGTCAACCCCGCGGGGTCCGGGGAGAAGTGGACCGCCGCCGACCACGCGGTCGCCCGGGCTTCGATGGCCGCCGAGGCGGCCCGGCTGCGCGACCATCCCGCCGTGATCTCGTTCCTGATCGGCAGCGACGCGGCACCCAACGCCCAGATCGAGTCGGGATACCTCGAAGCGCTGCGAGGCGCCGACTGGGACCTGCCCGTGATCCCTTCCGCCGCCGGGAGGCCGGCACCCGTCACCGGCGCCTCGGGGATGCGGATGACCGGCCCCTACGACTGGGTGCCGCCCGGCTACTGGTACGACAAGCGCGAGGGAGGAGCCACCGGCTTCAACTCCGAGACCAGCGCGGGCCCGAGCATCCCCACCATGGACACACTGCGGCGGATGCTGACCCCGGCCGAGCTGGAGACCCTCTGGAAGCGGCCCGACGCTCCCCAGTACCACCGCTCCCCCTCGGCCACGTTCTCGACGCTCGAGCTGTACAACGCCGCGCTCGCCGGCCGCTACGGCCCCCCGGCCGATCTCGGCGACTACGTGCGCAAGGCCCAGCTGGCCCAGTACGAGACCGTCCGGGCGCAGTTCGAGGCGTACACCCGCAACGCCAAGGACACCACCGCCCCCGCGACCGGCGTCATCTACTGGATGCTCAACAGCGGCTGGACCTCGCTGCACTGGCAGCTCATCGACCGCTATCTCGACCAGAACGGTTCCTACTTCGGCGCGAAGAAGGCCAACGAACCGCTCCACGTCCAGTACGGCTACGACAACCGCGCGGTGAGCGTCGTCAACGACCGCCCCACCGCCGCCTCGGGGCTGAACGCCCGGGTCACGCTCTTCACCACCGACGGGACCGCGAGGTACGACCGCACGGTGACCGGTGTCGACGTCGAAGCCCGCGGCGTGACCACCACCTCGCTGGCCCTCCCCGCCGAGGTCCCCGGCCTGGACGGGACGTACCTGGCCAGGCTGCTGCTCACCGACGCCACCGGCCGGGAACTGAGCCGCAACGTCTACTGGCTCTCCACCCGCGACGACGTCCTCGACTACGCGAAGGCCGACTGGTACCACACCCCCACCACCTCCTACGCCGACCTGACGGGGCTGGCCTCGATGCCGCGGGTCGCCCTGGACGTCACAGCCACGACGACCACCAGGTCCGGCACGTCGACGACGACCGTGACCCTGCGCCACCCGGGCACCACCGCGGCCCCCGCCCTGCTCACCGACGTCGACGTCGTCTCCGCGGACGGGAGGACTCCGGCACTGCCCGTCCACTGGACCGACAACCACGTCAGCCTGTGGCCGGGTGAATCGGCGACTCTGGTGGCCTCCTACAGGACGGCCGACGCGGACCGCGCCCCGCGCGTCCGTGTCGCTGGCTGGAACGCCCGCCCCGTGACCGTCCCGTCCCGCTGACGGCGGCTCTACTCGGCGGATTCCGGCCGGCGACGCAGCAGCCGCCCGCCGAGCAGCACCGCGCAGGATCCGGTGGTCAGCAGCCCGCCCGCGAGGAAGGTGCCCCGGACGCCGGCGAGCGGCAGGACCACTCCCCCGAGTGCGGCACCCGCCGCGATACCGGCGTGGTACGCACCGGAGTTCGCCGCGAGTGCGATGTCCGTACGGCCCGGAGCGCAGTGGAGCATCTCGTTCTGCGTGGCCATGAACACCGGCCCGAGCGCGCCGCCCATCAGCACCAGGAACACCACCGCCGCCACCGGGTCGGTGCCCGCCACGTACAGGCCGAGCATGCCTACCGCCTGCGTGGCCACCGCGGTGGTCAGCGCAGCGTGCGGACAGCGGTCCAGTAGCGTCCCGGTGATGCTCACCCCGGCCAGACACGCGGCGCCGAAAGCCACGAGCAGGACGCTGACCGTGCTCGGGGCGAATCCGCTGACGTCGCCCAGGAACTTCACGACGTAGGTGAAACCCGTGAACGCTCCGGTGGCGGACAGCGTCCCGGCCGCCAGCACGATCCCGAACCGGCGGGCGTCGGGACTGGTTCCGTAGGCGGCGGGCTCTTCGTCCGGACGCGAGACCGGCAGCAGAACGGCGATGGTGACGAGGGAGACCAGCCCCAGGCCGGCCGGCAGAGCGACCGGCACTGGCCAGTCGCTCTGCCGGCCCAGCCAGGTCCCGGCGGGCACACCGAGCACGAGGGCCAGCGAACCGGCGACGGACAGCGCCCCGACCACTCGTCCGCGGACCTCGGGTGCGAACAGGCCCACCGCGACCGGCCCCGTCACGGCCCAGAACAGCGCCTGGGCGAGCGCGGTGAACAGCCGGGCCACAAGGAGCAGCCCGTAGGAGGGGGCCAACGACGCGACCAGACTCGACACGACCAGCACGGCCAGCAGTCCCGTGAGCACATGACGCCGGGGCACGGTCCGCGTGACGTGGGCGAGCGGCACGGACGCGACGGCGACCGTCACGCCGTAACCGGTGACCAGCAGTCCGACCGCCGGCACTGACACCCGAAGGCCTTCGGCGATGAGTTCCAGGAGGCCGATCGGCAGGTTCTCCGCGGTGTTGAAGGTGAAGGCGGCCAGCATGAGGGCCACGAGGACCGCCGACCGGTGCCAGCGGGCCGGCCGCCCCGTGACCGCACGGCCTCTTCCCGCCCGCGCCCATCGCCCCTGCTCCGTGGCACCGCCCATCGAGGTACTTCACCGGGCGCACAGATCCTGCCGCAACCGAATTTTATCTGCCGTGTGCGGTTCAGCCCCAGGGGCCGATCGCCCGGCGGACGGGGATCCGCCTGCTGGAGCGAGCCGTGAGGCGTGCCCCGCTCGGGACGGATCCGTCCCGCCGGTCGCGTCATGGCCGGGCGGTGGAGCGTGCGGTCCCGTCCAACGCGAAGCCCCTCACTTGAGGCCGCTGAGCATCATGCCGCGGATGTAGTACTTCTGCAGCAGCAGGAAGGCCGTCAGGACCGGCAGGGTGCTCAGGACGAGACCGGCCATGACGATCGGCATCGTGCGGGCCGGGTCCACGTGATCCTGCAGCAGCTGGATCCCGACGGGCAGGGTCATCACGTCCGGGTTGGCGGTCGAGATGAGCAGCGCCCAGATGTACTCGTTCCACGCGTGGACGAAGGTCAGCAGGCCGAGTGTCAGCACCACCGGCCTGGTCTGCGGCACGACGATCCGCCACCACACGGCGAACTCGCCGGCGCCGTCGATGCGGGCGGCCTCCAGGACCTCGTCCGGGATCGAGACCGTGAACTGGCGCATCAGGAAGATCCCGAAGCCGTTGACGAGGAACGGCATGGCCAGCGCCGCGATGCTGACGGTCAGGCCCGCGCCCGCGCGCCCGAACAGGTCGTTGCCGCCCGCCAGCGGCCAGTGCGCCAGGATCAGGAAGTGCGGGATGAAGAAGAGGAACGGCGGGAACATCATCGTCGACAGCACGAGTCGGAAGATCAGGTCCCGGCCGGGGAAGCGGAGTTTGGCGAGCGCGTACCCGGCGAGCGAGGACGTCAGCAGCACCGACCCGGTGATCACCGCGGTCGCGACGACGCTGTTGCGGAAGAGCACCGGCAGATCGAGCTGGCCGACCGCCGCCCGGTAGTTGGACAGGTCGAACGCCTCGGGCAGGAAGCGGTACGGCAGCGTACCGGCCTCGCCCGCCCCCTTGAACGACGTCATCACCATGTCGAGGAACGGCACCACGGTGAGCACGGCACCCGTCACGACCACCAGGTACGACCACCACGGGAAACGGCGGCGGATCATGCGTCCTCCCCCTTGCGCCGGTAGATCCACAACTGCGCCAGGGTGACCACGAGGACCACCGCGAACAGCACGAAGGCGGCGGCGCTCGCGGGACCCCAGTGGCCGTACGAGAAGGCCTGCCGGTACATCTCCAGGGCGGCCACGTTGGTCGCGTCACCCGGTCCGCCCTTGGTCATCACGATGATCAGCGCGAACGACTGCAGGCCGCTGATGAGCTCGGTGACGCAGACGAGCAGCAGGGACGGCCGCAGCAGCGGGAGTGTGATCTTCCAGAAGACGGTGGCCGGCCCGGCGCCGTCGAGCGCCGCGGCCTCGTGGTACGACGCGGGGATGGACTTCAGTCCGGCGGTCAGGACGAGGATCGCGGCGCCGAGCGAGGCCCAGGCCTGGACGACCACGACCGCAGGCAGCGCGGTGTCCGGGTCCTGGAGGAAGGCCACCGAGCCGAGGCCGAGGGCGTTGAGGACGCCGTTGACGAGGCCACCCGGCTCGTACATGTACTTCCACACGTTGCCGACGGCGACGACGGTCGTCACGACCGGCAGGAAGTACAGGGTGCGCCACAGCCCCTGGAACCGCAGGTTGTCGATGCAGGTGGCGACGAGGACCGAGCCGGCGAGCGCGAGAACCACGGTGCCCAGGGCGAACAGCAGCGTGTTGGTGAGGATCGGCGTCAGGAACGTCGATCCGTCCGCGAAGAGGCCCGCGAAGTTGTCCGTGCCGACCGGTCGGATGTCGCCGAGGTCGAACCCGGCCCAGCGGGACGTCGACAGCAGCACCGCGAAACCGAGCGGCAGGATGAGGAAGACGGCGAAGAACAGCAGCGCCGGCGCCAGGAAGAGGTAGGCGACCACGGCCTGGCGGCGCCGGCTCCTGGCGTGCCCGCCGGCGGCGGACCCGGCGGGGCGCGTGCCGGGCGCCGCCCGCTCGGCCGTCGCCGTCGTCAGCGTGTTCACCATGAGCGCGACACCTCTCGGTCGACCTGACGGCGGGTGGCGCGCAGTGCCTGCTCGGCCGACTGCTGACCGGTCCACAGCGCTTCGATGTTCTTGCGCAGCAGCGATTTGGCCTGTTGCGCGCCGGGCACGTTCGGCTCCGGCACCGAGTACGCCAGAGCGTCCACGAAAGGGCGCAGGTTGGCGTCGCCGTGCGCGCCCAGGAGCATGCGCATGTCGTCGGCGCGGCCGGTGAGGGAGCCGGCCGACACTTGCAGGGAGCTCATCCGGGTCGCCCTCCCACCCGCCTTCGCGCTCTCCACCCGCACCTTCTCGGCGTTGAGCCAGCGCAGGAACTCCCAGGCCTCGCGCGGGTGCCTGCTGGCCGTGTTGACCCCCAGCATGAAGCCGGTGGAGAGCGTGGCGCGCCTGCCGTCCGCCTCGGGCAGCGGCAGCGGCGCGACGCCGACGTCGCGGTAGTCCTCCCCCATCAGGGTCTTGAGGCTCCCGGTCCACCAGCCGGCGCTGATGACCATGGCCACCTGTCCGGAGCGGAAGGCCTTGTAGACGTTGACACCGGGGGAGCTCGCGCCCCTCACGACGAGGCGGTGCTCCAGATCGAACACGGCCCGTCCGGCCGGCGAGTCGATGGCGGTGCTCCTGCCGTCCTCGGCGACGAACCTGCCGCCGGCGGCGTTGAGCAGGGCGAGTGTCTGGCCGACGGTGGTGGAGTCGTCCGCGGTCGACAGTCCGAACCCCTGGACCAGGGTGTTGCCGTACCGGTCGCGTCTGGCGGTGCGGTAGGCGGTCTCCTCCAGCTCCCGCCAGGTGCGCGGGGGGCCGTCCACGCCGGCTTCGCGCAGCAGCCGCTTGTTGTAGTAGAGGGCGTACGTCTGCACCTCGGTGGGGTAGCCGTAGACCCGGCCGCCCACCGAGGCGGCGTCGACCGCGGCCTCGCCGTAGCCGCGGGTGATCTCCCCGGCGTGCCCGGGCGGAGCGGGCCGCAGGACGCCGGCCTGGACGAGCTGGCCGTTCCACAGGCAGTACGGGTGGAGGATGTCGGCGCCCAGGCCGGCGGCCTGCCGGACCATGACCGTGGTCAGCAGGTCCGTGAACTCCACGGCCTTCGTCTGCACCTTCACCCGGTCGTGGGTCGCGTTCCACTCGTCGACCGGGCCCTGGAGGGCCTGCTTGAGCACCCCGTTCGCGTAGTGGGAGAGCAGGGTGAGGACGATCGGGTCCCCGGGCCGCCCGGTCCCCCGGTGCGGTGCGGCACAGCCGGAGGCGAGCAGCGCGGAGGGGAGCGCGAGCGCGAAGTGACGGCGGCTCAGCCGGCTGGTGCGGCGTTCCGGCGTCACCCGGCGACCTCGTGGCGCATCACGCGGAAGACCCGGGTCGTGGTGAAGCCGGTCTTGCGGTACATCTGGCCCGCCGGGGACTGCGCGCCGGTCCACAGGAACCACGCGGAGTGCGCGCGGCGCGCCCGCATCCTTTCCAGGACCAGATGCAGGAGGACCTCGCCGAGGCCGGTGCCGCGCATCTCCTCCAGCACGCCGATCGGGCCGAACCGCTCGTCCACCGCGTCGAACGCGCCGTGCATCGCCCAGCCGGCCATGCGGTGCGAAGGGTCCCGGACGACGACGATCCGGTCGAGCGGCGTGCCCGCGGCCAGACAGGCCCGGATCGTGCACGCCCAGTCCGGGCCGAAGTGGCTCCCGGCGAGCGCGAACAGATCCACCAGGTCGTCGTCGGACGGGGTGGCGAACCGGTAGCCCTGCGCTGTCAGGTCCTCCACGCGGCGCGCGACGTGCTCCGGGAAGCGGTAGCCGACCAGGACACGGTCCATCGCCGCCGCCTCGTACAGCGTGCGGAAGCCCAGGGACTCCAGCAGCCGCGCCGCTTCCGGGTACGCCTCGGCGTCCAGGCCGGGCAGGACGTAGTTCGGGGTGTACGCGGAGAAGTCCACCCGGGTGCGGCCGTGGCCGTGCAGCCAGCCGAGGGCGTCGGTCAGCAGCCGGCGGCCGAGGCCGCGTCCGCGCGCGGCCGGGTCGACGAAGAAGAACGGGATCCAGCCCTGCTCCGGCTCCAGGTCGGTGCCGGTCATCGGTGTCAGGCGGCGCACCGCGTAGGCCGCACCGACGACACGGTCCCCGTCGACGGCGACCCGCAGGCCCTCCGGATCGAAGTTGGCGTCCAGCAGCACCAGGGAGCGGAAGCGTTCCGCGGTGACGAGGTCGGCCGGCGCGCTGCGCCGCCACACCTGCACCACCTGCGGCCCGTCACCCGCGCGGAAGCCGCGGAGGCCGGTCCGGGACGGCATCGTCGTGCGATCGGTCATCGGCGGGGTCGTCCTTCCATACGCAGGCCGGGGGCGGCGTCGAGGGTCGCCCGCGGAGCTGCCTCGGTTCGGTGGGGCCCGGGGAGCCCGTGGCGGCTGTCGGTTCCGCGCCGGCGTCCGCTTCCGTCACGAACACGGCCGCGGCCGCGCGGTGCGGCGGACCGCTCACGGGTAGAGCAGCACGTCCTCGCCGGCCCAGCGGGTGGGCGGCGCCGGCGGGTCGCACAGCGCCGGCGGGTCGTCGCCCGCGTCGACGGCGCGCCGCAGCCGGTCGGACCCCCACAGCAGGTCGATGAAGGGACGCTGGTCGCCTCCCTCCACGCCGCTGTCGGCGGCGCGCCACGCGAAATGGTCCGGGTACAGCTCCCGCAGCGTCCCGAGCATCGCCACGGCGGTGCGTACGGGAGCGAAGACCTCGCGGTCGGTGACGTGGAGCTGCACTCCGCGCAGCCGCCGCCCGGCGTGCCGGTGGAACGCCGGCACGAACCACAGGTCACGGAAGCGCACGCCCGGCAGGTCGAGTGCGGCGAGCGAGGCCGCGAACCGCGCGTCGACGTACGGGGCCCCGACGATCTCGAACGGCTGCGTGGTGCCCCGGCCCTCCGAGAGGTTCGTGCCCTCGAACAGGCACGTCCCGGGGTAGACGGCGGCGGTGGCGGGCGTCGGGACGTTCGGCGAGGGCGCGATCCACGGCAGTCCGGTCGCCGCCGCGTCCATGGCGCGCCACCAGCCGACGACCTCGATCACCGTCAAGTCGGCGGCCCGTCCCGCCTCGTGGGGGACGTCCGAGGCGTTGAGCCACCGCGCGAGTTCGCCGCAGGTGAGCCCGTGCCGGACGGGAACCGCGGCACGCCCGACGAAACTGGCCCACGCCGGATCGAGCAGGGGGCCCTCACTGACGCCTCCACCGAGCGGATTGGGCCGGTCGGCGACCACGAAGCGTACGCCGGTGCGGGCCGCGGAGACCATCAGGTCGTACATGGTCCACACGTAGGTGTAGAACCTGGCCCCGATGTCCTGCAGGTCGTACACCAGGGCGTCGACACCGCTGTCGATCAGCAGTTTGTCGAGGAGTTCGCCGCTGCGCCGGTACGTGTCGTGGACCGGCAGCCCGGTGGTGGGGTCCGCCTGCGCGGCCTCGCTCTCGCCGGCCTGACCGGTCCCGTGCAGCCCGTGTTCGGGGCCGAACAGGGCGACCAGTCGCACACCGGCCTCCAGCAGCGCGGGTGCGGCCGGGCGCAGGTCGGGCAGGACGCCGGTGTGGTTGGTCACCAGCCCGAGCCGGCCGGGTCCGGCGAGTCCGGGTGACGCGTGCAGTCGTGCGATCCCGGTCGTCACCGCTACGCCGTCGTCCGTGCTCATCCTCTGCCCCGTCTGCCGGTGACACCTTGAAGCGACGGCGAGGAATCTAGTGGTATGTCTGGTAATTGCGCAATTGTTTACCTACGGGTCGCATCGAAGTCGGTCCGGATCGCCGGGGCGGCGCCTCGCGCGAGGTGTCCTGTCCCGCGCTTCGAGATCACCGGCCGATCGGCGGGCCGTCCCGGGGAGTTGGCGCGTTATATGACTAGTTAATACCTGATTGATGCCATC
The DNA here is from genome assembly GCF_042430725.1 of Streptomyces cinereospinus. Lineage (NCBI taxonomy): Bacteria > Bacillati > Actinomycetota > Actinomycetes > Kitasatosporales > Streptomycetaceae > Streptomyces > Streptomyces cinereospinus. Next base: position 48,674 of record NZ_JBHMCY010000018.1, read on the forward strand.
CGGGCGTGCGGTTATCTTGTGCTATCGGATGACTACTTTCAGTAGTACCGACTTGGGGAGGGATCCATGCGCAGACCCATGACGGCATGCACCGTGCTCGCACTCGGGGCGAGCCTGCTGGCAGGGGGCACGGTGCCCGCGGCCACCGCTGCGGCGAAGTCCGGCAGGACCGCGGCGGTCCGGGCGGTGACTCCTCAGTCGAACGTCCCCGGACTGGACGCTCCCGGGCCGGCCAGGCCCGTCGACTTCCCACCGGACCGGCAGGTGCATGATCCCGGCCGGATCACGGTCCAGGCCCCGCAGTACACCCGCATCACCCAGGTGGATCCCCGTTGCAGGGGCCTCGCCTGTCCGGTGAGCATCGCCGCCGACGGCTCGTCCGCCACCCTCGACCTCCAGAGCCGCTACCACTGGATCTGGCCGTGGACGGTCTACGTCGCCGCCAACGACGACGCGCCCCTGGCGGGCGGCCGGTTCAGCGGGAGCCTCACCGCCGAAGGCGTGACGGTGCCCCTGGACGTCGACATCACCCCGGGCACCCCGGGTGCCTTCGGCGGGTACGCCGGCAACGCCCCCGGGGGCGGAGGTGCCCGGGTCCGGTTCGTCGACCCCGACGTGCACGCCGCCGCCGCGGGGTTCATGGTCAACGACATCGTCACCGCCGTCGACGGGCAGCCCGTCACCTCGCCGGCATCCCTCAACGCCGCCCTCGCCGGCAGGCGGGCCGGGGCCACCGTGCCCGTGGACATCAGGCGTGGCGGCACCCCCATGACCCTGCGGTACACGATCGACCAGTGATCACCGGCCCGCCGAAGAAGTGAAGGGATGACGATGAGCACTGCCCACGCGGCAGCCGCAGATGGTGAGCGCTTCGCCCCTCCGATCAGAACGGTCGCAGGGACGGGGGACGCCGGGTTCGAAGGGGACGACGGGCCTGCCGTCTCAGCTCGCGTGAACCGTCCGTACGGGGTCGCGGTGGACAGCACCGGCACCCTCTACATCGCCGACAACGACAACCACCGGATCCGGAAGGTCACCACGGACGGGAAGATCAGCACGGTCGCGGGGACCGGGGCCGCGGGATTCGGCGGGGACGGCGGCGCGGCCGTCTCGGCCCAGCTGAACAGCCCGCGTGAGGTTGCGGTGGACGGCACCGGCGCCCTCTACATCGCCGACGCCGACAACCACCGGATCCGGAAGGTCACCTCCGACGGGAAGATCAGCACGGTCGCCGGCACGGGCACCGAGGGGTTCGGCGGCGACGACGGTCTCGCACCGCCGCCGAGTTGAGCTACCCGTACGGCATCGCGGTGGACGGCACCGGCACCCTCTACATCGCCGACAACAACAACCACCGGATCCGGAAGGTCACCTCCGACGGGAAGATCAGCACGGTCGCGGGGACCGGGGCCGCGGGATTCGGCGGGGACGGCGGCGCGGCCGTCTCGGCCCAGCTGAACGGCCCGTGCGGAGTGGCGGTGGATGGCGCGGGTGACCTCTACGTCGCCGACGCCGACAACCATCGGGTCAGGAAGGTCACGGCGGACGGCACGATCAGCACGGTCGCCGGGACGGGCACCGAGGGCTTCGGCGGCGACGACGGCCCGGCGGCCTCGGCCCGGCTGAACTTCCCGCTGGGTGTGGCGGTGGACAGCACCGGCACCCTCTACGTCTCCGACCACAACAACCACCGGATCCGGCAGATCACGGCGGACGGCACGATCAGCACGGTCGCCGGCACGGGCACCGAGGGCTTCGGCGGCGACGACGGCCCGGCGGCCTCGGCCCGGCTGAACTACCCGCTCGGGCTCGCTGTGGACTGCGTCGGCTCCCTCTGCATCGCCGACTACGTCAACAACCGGGTCCGCAAGGTCGCGTTGGCCGACATGGCCGGGCTGCCCGCGTCGGGCACGGTGGTCTCGTGGGCCAACGTCCGCAGCAGACTGCGGATGGCGATCCTGCGTGAGTCCACCAGAGACGGGGCCGAGGTGCACCAGTCCCTCGCCGTCGCCAGGGATCACCAGCGGTGGCGGCTGGTCGTCGCGGGCCGGGACGACGGCGATGTCCTGTACACGATCGAGAACGTGCGCAGCGGCAAGGTCCTGGAGGTCGTCGGAGCGCAGGAGGCGGCCGGGGCGGTGGTCGCGCAGCGCGCTTACGAGGGTGCCGACGCACGCCATCAGCACTGGAGGCTGATCCCGGTGGGCCCAGGGAACGGCACCCCGCGGGTGTACGAGATCGCGAACCGGAACAGTGGTCTGCTTCTGCGGGCCGACACCAACGCCCGCACGGTGATCAGGCAGCACGGGGCGGAGGGTGATCACCGGGAGCGGCAGTGGCAGTTGCTCACCGTGTGACGCACGAGGGGGCAGGGACGGCTTCGCCCCTGCCCCCTCGGCTGCCGGGTACTACGGGGAACCGGACGGGTCCTCGGCGCTCGGTTCGGACGCCTTGGGGGCCTCCGGTGCTTTGGGGGCCTTGGTGTAGTCGCTCTTCCTCGGTGTGTTCGCCAGGTCCTCGTCCTTCTGCAGGCCGCTGTGCTTCGTCACCGTCCTGCTCGCCTGCTGCATGCCGGCGTCCGCCGCCGTGGACACCGAGCCGGGGTCCCGGGCGTACTGGGCCTGCGCGCCGGCCGATGCCTGGGTGGTCTGGATGAAGGAGCCGAGGAAGCCCAGGATGGCCCGTGCTTCGGGTGACTGCTCCTGCACGATCTTCGCGCGGGAGGTGGCGCCATGGATCGCGTTGCTGAACAGGCTCGTGCTCGTGTCGTCGTATGTGTCGTCGTCGGCGTCCTCGAAGTCGACGTCCGCGCCCGGCTGTGGCCTGGCACCGTCGGTGGTCACCGAGAAGAGCCCCGCGCCCTTGCTGGCGGACTGGAAGATGTTGTCGAACACCATGGTCGTCACCCCTGGTCATCCGGTGAAGGCTGCTTGTGCAGCGCTCGGTGGCTGTCGGTCAGGCTCTCGGAGTCGAACATCGTGTGGTGGACGTCCAGGGCGGAGACGACCTCGGCCCACCCGTGCATCAGGAAGCCGCCGCCGGCCAGGTCGATGTCGCCGATGGGGCGGGCGACCACGTGGGCGAGGCCGGGGTAGTCCCCGGGCTGCGGGGGAGACAGCACCGCCACCGGCACGTCGTACTTCACCGCGATCAGTCCGGAGAAGGTCACCGGGATCTCGTAGCGGTACAGCTTGCGGCAACGCCGCTGCGTGGCGATCGTCTCCACGCGGGAGCCCGGCGGGACCTGGCCGGAGATCTGTGATTTCGACGCCCAGCTGGTGCTCAGGGAACCGCCGACGGTGGCGGCGATGCCCAGCGCCAGCTGCGCGTTGAGCGTCGCGCTGCCGGTGGCGCTGCCTTGGGTCGTGAACGCCACCGAATTCGTCACCGCGTTCGTCGCGGAGTTCGCCGCGGAATTCGTCGTGGTCGTCTCGGTGGTGTTGGACTTGTCCGTTCCCATGTTGTCTTTGCTGTTCTTGTTGGTCGTGGTGTCGGCGTTCTTGTTCGCCATGTCGTTCCGGAGCTGTGTCTGGAGTTGCGTCTGGAGGTCCATCTTGAGCTGATTCTGCAACTGCAACTGCAACTGCGCGCTGACGCTGCCGCCGAAGGTGAGTTTGGCGTCCCCGTGGAGCGACCACGTGACCCCGTTCGACACGGTGAAATCGACCGAGTCGGTGAAGGTCATCGGGGACGTCTGGCTGCGGTTGACGTAGGCGCGCGAGGAGAACGTGTCGGGCGGGGGCTGGTCGATGTTGCGCCGCTCCTCGATCAGCGGCTCCCCGAGGTTCATGTAGGCGAGCCAGCCCAGTTGGAAAGCGGTGCCGGGAAAAGCGCCGAAGCTCGACTTGTTCACGGAGAACCCGACCGGCTGGTGCCGTGCGCCGTAGTCGTCGACGTAGACCAGATTCGGGTGGTCCAGGATGGACTGCCAGGTCTGCGCGATGTTCAGCTCCCGCAGGTTCCTCTTCGTCAGCGGCTGACGCTTGGCCCGGGCCAGGTTGTACGCGTTGGAAGGCATTCCCCGTCCTTGACTGGTCTGACAGAACCGCACTCGGTGAAAAGGTGAACAGCAATCTGCGCGTATGCCGAAAATCGAAAGTATCAGGGGCTCTATTTCCCGGGAAGACGGCTGCGCACATCACGCTCAATCGAGTGAACAACGCTCGTGGACGGCTCTCAACCGGGTTGGCGTGAAGGTAAGTTGCGGCACTGTCGATTGCTCGGCCGATACTTTCCACCAGATCTTTCGGCTGAGATCTATTTCACTTGCGGTAATGCCGTGCAATGGGACCACTGCACTGAACGTCCGACGCATGTTCTCCACTTCCAGAACAAGTGAGGTTTCCGCGATGTACACCCAAGAACGCACGACGATGGCGAATTTGGTGGTCGGCGGCCCGGTGGCGGTGAACAGCTACGACAACGCGATCGTGGCGGCGCTGGTCGAGAACCGGCCGGTCATGCTCGTCCACGCCTTCAACGGCGGCTACCTGCGGCCTGCCGAGCTGAAGGAGGAGAGCCACGACAAGGGGGTCGAGCTGGCCACCGCGCTCGACCCGGCCACCAAGGAGGCGCAGGGCCACCTCTGGTACGTCACCCCGGCAGGGTTCTTCGGTCAGCGTCCGCTGTACTTCGTCGAGAGCGCCGCGGGCCAGGTGCCGCCCCGGCCCGCCAGTGCGAGCGACACCGACGCCGGGCGCGGTGACGACGGCGTGCCCAAGCCGCGGCGCCGGCGCATCACCGTCCACCAGGAGGCCCCCAAGAGCACCGCCGACACCGTCCAGGTCGGCCTTCCCGACAAGGTGGACGACCTGTGGCGCGGCAAGAACGGCGCGCCCGAGGACACCCAGCTCTGGATCGTGACGGTGACGCCGTGGGGCGGCATCACCTTCGTGCCGATCACCCACCCCGACGCCATCCTCGGGTTCAAGGACCACGCGGTGACGGCCGACAGCGAGGTGCGCCTGACCTACAACTGGGGCGGGGACTTCACCGGGACGGTCATCAACACGCTCTACCCGCGGCTGCCCAGCGAGTGGAACGTCCCGTACCACCACGTCTTCACGTGATCCGCGGCCGTCGCCGTGCCACACCCGACCCGAGCCAACGTCCGCACCGTCTGGAAGAGGCACCACGATGCCCGTGCCCACGGAAGAACTGAAGCTGGAGATCGTCCACGCCGCCACGGGGAAGTCCCTCGGCGTCGCGGACGCGCCGGGCGCGGACGGGGCACTCGTCGTCCGTGACGTCCCCGAGGGCGGCCCGGGCCCGGAGCAGTGGCGGCTCGCCCCCGTGCAGGCCGCCCAGGGAGAGGGCGACCATGCGTATGTGATCCGCAACGCGGTCAGCGGCAAGGTGCTCGACGGCCCCGCCGCCGCGGATCGCGGCGTCCGCCAGGCGGACGCCGCGGCCGGCAGCAGGAGCCAGCGGTGGCACGTCGTGCCCGTGGAGGGCGAAGCGGGCCTCTGCTTCATCGAGAACACGACCGACGGCGCCGTCCTCGACCTGGGCGACCCCGGCGACGAGGACACCCCGGTCGTTCTGCGCGAGTACGACGACAGCGCGGAGAGCCAGCGGTGGCGGTTCGTGCCGGCCGAGCCCGAGCGCACCAGCGATCCCGTGCTGCGCTGGGCCCCGCTGAGCCACTGGAACGGCCGCCGGTCCTGGCGGCTGACCCGCTCGGCCGCGCTGCGGCCGGCCCCCGGGGCGACGCCCTCCTTCAGCGACATGCTGCTGGTCCTCGAACGGTTCGGGAGCGACCAGGACGCCGGCGGGTGGAAGAGCGCCGGAGCCGACCGCGCGCACAGCGGGCAGCCGGGCTGGTGGGCCGGGCTCGGCGAACGGTTCCTCGCGGACACCACGGGAACGGGCCGCGCGGACATCGTGGGACTCGCACCCGCCAAGGGGGCGGTGACGTCGTCCAGCAGGGGCGACGGCACGTTCGACGACGAGCGCGTCCTGCACCGGCCCGTACCCTCCCCGAGCCCCGCGGACCTGTGGACCCTCGCGGACACGACGGGCGACGGCAGGCCCGACGCCGTCGTGCTCTGCGCCGACGGTGTCCGTGTGTCCCCGCAGGACGAGGACGGGACGTTCGCGCCCGCGGCCGGCGAGCCGGCCCTGACGGCGTTCGGACACGGACAGCAGGCCGGCGGGTGGCGTGCCGACAAGCACCCCCGCTTCCTCGCCGACACCACCGGCAACGGCAGGCTCGACATCGTCGGCTGCCACGACGACGGCGTCTGGATCTCACTCCAGGACGAGGACGGCACGTTCGCACCGATCGCCGGCGAACCGGTGCTGCGGGCCTTCGGCCACGACGAGAAGGCCGGCGGGTGGCGTGCCGACAAGCACCCCCGCTTCCTCGCCGACACCACCGGCAACGGCAGGCTCGACATCGTCGGCTGCCACGACGACGGCGTCTGGATCTCACTCCAGGACGAGGACGGCACGTTCACCGACCCCCTGTACGTCCTCGACGACTTCGGGGCCGACCAGGGGTGGAGCTCGGTCGAGGAGCACCCCCGGTTCCTGGTCGGGACCACCGTCGGCAAAGCGGTGGACGTCGTCGGGTTCGGCCCGCAGGGCGTCGCCGTCTCGCGCGGGCGCGGCGACGGCACGTTCGAACCCCCGCAGCTGGTCCTGAACGACTTCGGGTCGGCCCAGGGGTGGACGAGCGGGAAGCACCTCCGCCTCCTCGCCGACGTCACCGGCGACGGCAACCCGGACATCGTCGGTTTCGGCGACGAGGGGGTCTGGGTCTCGCACAGCCGCGGCGACGGCCGGTTCGAGCAGGCCCAGCTGGTGTGCCGCGGCTTCGGGTACGACGAGGACGCCGGCGCCTGGCGCGTCGGCCACCACCCCCGCTTCCTCGCCGACATCACCGGTGACGGACGCGTCGACATCGTCGGCTTCGGCGGCCCGGGCGTGTACGTGGCCCGCAACCTCTTCCGCCGCTTCAGGACCCGGTGACCGTCGCAGGGTCCTCCCCAGCCGCCTCAGGGTGACTGGCCGTCGGCGTGCAGGAGTGACAGCGCTCCCCCACCTGGGCCAGGAGGCGTCGGCGCGCTCCCGCAGCACGTGATCGGACCGCAGTGCACGTGAGGACGACGCGGTGCGGATCAGGACAGGGGCGGAGTGCGGGCGGTGGCGGCACGCGCTGCCGCAGCCCGTCCCCGGATCCCGTCGAGGCCGAGCGCGAGGGCTGCGACCCGGTCCGCGCGCCCGGGGACCGGACACGCACCTGTAGCCACCCGGCGGCGGGTACTCACCGACAACGACTTCCAAGGCAGCGATGACCGGATTCCTCGACGACGCCGAGGACGCCCTCGGCCTGAAGAGAGCCACCTCGTCCGACGGCGAGACCACGAACGCCTTCTTCTGTCTGCGCGTTCCCCCGGCGCTCGTCGATGCGCTGGTCGACCTGCAACGGCACTGCGACGACGTCGTCGGCCCTCAGCACCCCGAGCACATCCACATCACCCTCGGGTTCCTGCACAACGCCGACAAGCACAAGCTCCGACAGGCCAAGGCCCTGGTCCCAGAGCGTTCCTGGGCCGCGCCCACGATCCGCCTGACCGGGGACGTCCGCCACGGCAGCTGGACCCTGGCGAGGAATCCCGCCTACCGGCACGACGAAGAGGTCGTCCAGAGGGGCGAACAGGTCCGGCTGGGCGTCGAGCACAGCCCGGAGCTCACCCGGATCCAGGAGGAGACCACCCGGGGCCTGGACATCGTCGAGGACGGCTTCCGGCCCCACGTCACCCTCGGCCTGGCCGGCGGTGACTTCCCCACCGCCGAAGTCACCGCCCTCGAACCCCCCGCCCACAGCGGCCCGGCCCCCCGCGTCGACACGCGGAAGGAGGTGTCGGCGACCGAGTTCACCGTCATGGTCCGCAAGGACCTCGCCCCTGCCTGACCCCGGCGGCCGGCCCTCGGGTGCGGCTCGCTCTCCAATCCGAGGGCTATGGCCGGGTCACGGACACCGCGCTCGCGGAAGAGCCGGCTGCCGGAGTGCTCGACCGGTGCTGGACCGGGCTCACCAGTACTGGGAGTACTGCTGCTGAGCCTGAGCATCAGCTGCCGCCTGCGCCGCGGCCTGGGCTTGCGCCTGGGCCTGGGCCTGGGCTTGGGCCTGGGCTTGGGCCTGGGCTTGGGCCTGGGCCTGGGCTTCGGCAGCAGATGCCGCCTGGGCCGCGGCAGCCGCTTCCTGTTCCCTGCGCCGGCGGTCCTGCTCCAGCTGGAACTCCCAGTCCAGCCGACGCCTGTTCTCTTCCTCTCGCCGGCGCCTGTCGTCGTCGCTTCCGACCTGCCGCGATCCGCTCATCCGCTCCCTCTCCTCCCAGCGAGCCGTCAACGCGTCGTATGCGGGCCATTGTCGAGGCGACCAGTGGCGGGCGGCAAGGACTTCGCATCCCCCGTCCGGCTGACCGCGAGGCCCACCGCACTGGCCCGGACGACCCGGGCCTCGGCGTGCCTCAGCACCGCGCGGGAGAGCATGGCGCGTTCGGTGACGCAGTGGGCGGTGGCGCCCACCGTGCCGGCTGAGGACGGCGGTCACCGCGGCGACGACGCCGCTCGCGTCGGCGCCCTGGACGATCAGCGACGCCTGCTGGCCGGGCTCCCTGTGCCGATCCGGTGACCTGTGCGCCGTGCCTCATCGGCGGGGCTCGTAGACGAGGGTCTTCACCTGACGGAGTGTGGGGACGGTTTCCACGGCGCGTACGCCCGGTATCGAGCCGACCTGGTCGGCCAGATAGGCGAACAGGTCTTCCGTGGTGCGGCACAGCACCGAGACGACGACGTTGGCCTCGCCGCTGACCGCGGCGGCGAAGCGGACCTCGCGGTGGCCGGCGAGAGCCTGGCCGGCCGAGCGCAGACGGGTCGGATCCACCCGCAGCCACAGCACCGCTTCCGTGCCGTGCCCGAACGGCTCGTGGTCGTACTCGACGTCGAAGTAGAGCACCCCCTGCCCGCGGAGCGCCTTCATCCGCCGCTTGACCACGGTCTCGGTCTGCCCGGTCGCCGTCGCGAGGCCGGTCGCCGTCGCACGGCCGTCCTGGCGCAGCAGATCCAGCAGTTTCTCGTCGAGTCCGTCCAGGACGACCACGTCCGCCGGAGTTTCGGCCGGCGGCGGCCGCAGGGCCCTCTCCTGCGCCGCGTCCAGGGCGTCGATCTTGTTGAGCCAGCCGAGCGGCCCGCCGTAGAAATGGTGCAGCACGCAGTAGGCGTCGACGGAGGTGACGCGGCGGGTGCGTGGGAGCCGCTCGAGGAGCAGTTCGTCGCGGTCCTGCCGGCTGCGCGGCCTTATCGCGCACATCACCTCCGTGCCACCGGACATCAGGCCGATGTACGAGGTGTCGGGCCGGCGGGCGAGGGCGTCGGCCAACGGCTCCGCCGCGTCGGGATTGCAGCGCAGCCGGACGATCCAGTTGGCGCGTCCCAGCCTGCTCTGGTCGGTCATGCCGAGCACTCGGAGCCGGACCTCGGTCCGCAGCCGCCGGTAGCGGCGGGCGATCGTCTGGTCGGAGACGCCGAGGACGTCCGCGATCCGGCTGAAGGGGGCCCGGCCGTCCAGTTGCAGGGCCTGGAGCAGGCCCAGGTCGAGTGGGTCGGGCTGGTACACGCGGCCGCCTTTCCGGGTGACGCACCTGCTTCTTCAGCGGAGGGTCACACAGCTCCGGGGTCCCCTGAGCCGTCCGACACGCGGCGGCGGTGTCCCCGGCCCCGCGTGTGGCGGGCGGCCGGGGACCCGCGCGGCCGTGCCACCCCGTCCCCACGGGTGGGCCCGGCACCACCCCGCTGCTCCGCTGCGGCGGGGCGGCCGTCCCCGGGCCTGCGGCCGGCAGCCGGCAGCCGCAGGCCCGGGGAGGCGTGCGTGTCAGTCGCGATCGGCCGCCGCGGCCCCGGCGGTGGTGTGCCGGTGCCGCCCGGTCTCCGCTACGGCGGTTCCCTCAGTCGTCCGGGTCCCGCCCGACGCGGCCGTGGCGGCGGGACCGCCGCCCTTGGCGGGCCGCAACAGCCAGGCGGCCACCGCCGCCCCGCACAGCATGAGCACGGCCGACACCAGCAGGCACAGCTGGAGCCCGTCCAGGAGGGACTGCGACAGGGCGTGCAGGGCCGGTCCAGTGGCCCTGCCCAGCGGCAGGCCGGCGACGGCTCCGAGACCCTCGGCGTCCACGGCGTGCAGGATCTCGCCGCTGGTCGGGTCCGGCACCCCGGCGGCGGCCAGGTGGCCGGGCAGCGTGCCGACCGCCTCGCTGGTGAGCAGCGCGCCCAGCACGGCCGGACCGAGGGCGGCGCCGACCTGGCGGAAGGCGTTGTTGCCCGCCGCCGCCATGCCCGCCTGGTGGTGCGGCACCGAGGAGACGGCGGTCGCGGTGATGCAGGGGAAGGCCAGGCCGAGTCCGAGGCCCAGCAGGGCCAGGCGCCAGGCCAGCGAGCCGAAGGACGTGTCGGTCCCGACGTCCGTCAGCGCGAGGAAGGCCGCGGCCGTGATGACCAGGCCGCCGGTGATCAGCACGCGCGGCGACAGGTACCGCATCAGCCGTCCCACCGCGGCGCCCAGCACCATCGGCAGCACGGTGACCGGCAGCTGCTGCAGGCCGGACTCCAGAGTGCTGAGGTGCTGCACCATGCCCAGGTACAGGCTGAGGACGAAGAAGAAGCCGATCAGACCCAGGAAGCTGATCATGACGACCAGCGCGGACCCGGTGAACGCGGCACTGCGGAACAGCGTCAGGTCGAGCATCGGGCTGGGGCTGCGGCGTTCGCACACGACGAACGCCGCGCCGGAGCAGACGGCGACCACCAGGGCGACGACGGCCCGGAGGTCACCGAAGGAGCCGGCCCCGCCCTCGATGACGCCGTACACCAGCGCGACGATCGCGACCGCCGCGGTGATCTGGCCCGGCCAGTCCAGCTTCCGCTCCACCTGGGACGTGGACTCCTGGAGCACGAAGGCCGCCACCACCATGCTGAGCAGCGACAACGGGATGGGCACCAGGTAGATCCAGCGCCAGGCGGCGTGTTCGACGATGGCGCCGGCGATGAGCGGGCCGACGGCGAGGGATCCCATCAGCGAGGTCGTCCACAGGCCGATGTACTTGCCCCGTTCCCGCGGGTCGGGTACGGCGTGGCTGATCAGGGCGAGGGTCATCGGCAGCAGGGCGGCGGCGCCCACCCCCAGCAGCGCCTGCCCGGCCCACACCTGGGTGACGGACTGGGCGGACAGGGCGACCGCGGCGCCCAGCGCGCAGAACCCGAGCCCGGCCTGGAAGACCTTCTTGTGTCCGTGGACGTCGCCGAAGACCCCGGCGGTCAGGATCAGCGCGGCCACCGGCAGCACGAACGCGACGGACACCCACGACAGATCCGCGGTCGAGGCGTCGAGGGCCCGCTGGATCACCGGCAGACTCACCGCCACCGTGGTCACCGGCAGATACCCGACGAACACCCCCAGACAGGCCATGACCAGCGTCGCCGTACGCCGGTCACGGGGTTGTTCCACCACTGCTGCACTCACTTGGGACTCCTTCTCGGCGGCGGCCGGACCACCGTCGGTCGTATGACCCGGGAACTATGGAGTCCGCTGGGCGGCCCGGGCGAGCCAGGTGCCCTCCCGGGCCCGAATCCGACACGGCCGGCGGCCGTGAGCTCGGAAACCGACCGCGCGGAACCTGCACGTCCCCGCCCCGGACGCCTTCGTCACCCCGCTGGGGCGCTCCGCCTGCGCGAAGAGCCGTCGACGCGTTCCTCACCGGAGCACCGGAGGTGACGGCGGTCGCCGGGTTCAGCGACGACGTGGCGCGGCGCGTGCTGCGGGCCGTGCGTGGCCCGGGCCGCCGAGTCCCGGACGACGTGGCCCTCGTGGGCTGCGACGACAACGGCTGCGGCGCCTTCGCCACCCCCGCGTTGACCACCGTCCACGCCGACGCCGAAGCCCGCGGCCGGCTCGGCGCACGCCTCGCCCCGGGCCTCGGCACCGGTGGCCTCCGCCCGCCACCCGCGCGGGTCGTCGTCCGGGAGCCGGTCGGACCCGTGCTCCCGCGTACGCCGCTTCCCCAGGACACGCCGGGCAGGCGCGGAGTGGGCCGGCGGCCACTGGCGCTGTCGAGCCGGGTGCCGGGGGCAGGCCTTGGTGGCGATGCGCCACCCGCCGTCGACGTGGACCAGCGCGAAGACGTCGGTGAACGTGTCCGGGCCGTGTGCGAGTGTCGTGGTCGCGGTCGCGGCGGTGCCGTGGACGTCGGCGGCGTGTCGGGAGCGAGTCGACTCGTCGGGGGTTGGGCGGCCCTGGAAGAGGGCGCACACTCGTCCGGGGCCACGAGACGAACGCGCCGTTCCGGATCCCCTCGATGTGAGCGGTGGGCGGGAACGCGTCGCGGAAGTGGGCCGGGTCGCCGGTGACGTGGCCTCGGACGGAGGCGCGGAGTGGTTGCAGGACGGCCTCCGCCACGGCGGGGGCGGTGGCGGCCACGGCGATGTCGGCCTCCGGGGCGGCCGGGGAGTCGGCCGGGCCGGCCGCGCTGCGCAAGGGGGTGGTCGACGCGGCGGCCGGCAGAGCCGTGTCCTCGGCCGGCGCGCCGAGGGTGAAGTCGGCTGCGACAGCGTCCGGCCGGGCGGTGCGGACGGGGCGCTCGCGGGTCACGGGCCCGCACGGCTGGCCGAGTTCGAGGACGTCCAGCACCTGGGTGCGGGGCAGGTCCGGCGCGGCGGCCTGCCGCAGTGAGTCGCGCAACGCGAGGACGGCGTCGGCGGGGCTGTTGTCGGCGATCAGCTTCGCCGCCGCCGACCCCGCCTCGCGACGGCTTTCGCCTCGGTTCGTCCCGCACCGGCCGCTCACCGGTCGTCGACCGGTGTGGGCGCCCACCCTGCTGGTCCGGGAGGTGACGGCGGCGTCGTGGACTCATGAGCCGTGCTCGGTTCCCCGGCCGTGACCGCCGGCCCTTTCCCGGGCCGGCGTCGCGGCAGGCCTGGCTTCCCTGCTGCCCGTGTGCCGTCGAGGGAGGCTCAGCAGCCCATGGCCCAGGTGTGGGAGTCCCCGTCGTCGTTGGCGGCGCCGTTCCAGTTCACCTCCTGGCCCGGGGCGAGGCAGAGGGTCATGTGTCCTCCCTGCCAGGCTTCCGAGTACACCTGGACGTAGGCCGGGATGCCCGGGCCCTCGATCCCGTGGTTCGCCCACGAGGAGTCCGCGTCGGCGATGTAGCTCTCCCACCAGCCGTCGTCGCCGTGCCAGTTGGCGCGCTGGCCCTGGTAGTCGACGTGCTCCCAGGCGCAGAACTGACCGCTCGGGCAGTCGGCGGCGGATGCCGTGGCGGCGCCGGTGAGGGACGTGCCTGCGGCGAGGAGCAGCGCGGCGGCCAGGAGGGCGGGCTTCTTCATCGGGACATGCCTTTCTCGGATGCGGAACGGAGGAGGGACCGGGCGGTGCGGACGGCGTGCGCCCGCAGTTCCCGGTAGGCGCTCTGCTCGCTCGCCGGTGCCTCGGACTTGAGGTTGTTGACGGTGGTCGAGGCGCGGAACCAGCGTTCCTGGTCGCCGTAGAGGCGCTGCTGGGCCTGGGCCAGGCAGCCGTCGGTGTGCTGACGTACCTCGTGGCCACTGGGCAGTGTCAGGGAGAGTTCCGCTCGTCCGGCGCCGAACAGCGCGTCGCTGACGCGGCGTTGCTCCTCGACGGCGGGCGGTCGCTGTCCCGGACGCGGCGGGGTGAGGCCCTGACGCGTCAGGCAACGGTCGGTGAGCAGGAGTTGAGCGGCTCTGACGGTGTCGTCACTGCCGAGCGGCGTCGCCTCCGGGGCCGCGCAGGCGGTCAGAGCGCACAGGGCGGCGAGCAGTGCGACGGATGGGGAGCGAAGGTGAGTCGGCACTACGGGATCGGCCCCTTCCGTGATCCGCCGTCCTGACTCCTCCAGCATGGGAGAGGAGCCCGCGATCGGATACGGAATCACCGGGTGACCACCCGATCCAGTGATCGCCTCCCGCCGGTTCACCGCGCGCTGCGACGCTGCCGTTTCGGCCTCTCCTGCCGGCCGACGCGGGGGCGGGTCGTCGGCCGGCGCGATGCCAGGGCGAGGGCGTGCGCGAGGCGGTGGCCGCCTCCCTTCGCGCCTGTTCCTATCCTCTCAAGATAATTCGTCACGCTTTGTCCACTTCGCACGCCTCGTGTCCACGCCCGGTCCGGGTGTACGGCGTTCCGTGACCGGGCACGCCGACCGGCTCGGCCACCGCTGTCACCCGCCGGGCAGCGTCTGCCGGCCGCCGGGTCGGCCGGAGTCGTGAGCGCCGCCTTCCGCCGGGCCTCCGGTCGTGCCCGGACTGCCCATGGGACGCCTTCTCGGGGAGGTGTTCCGGCGGATGGTCCCGCCGGCTCGGGACTGCCGCGGCCTGCGGCGCCGGCCATCGACCCGATCCGGGACGTCGGCCGCCCCGCCGGACGCGGCCCCGTTCCGCCGGCGCCGGGACGAGGACACCGGCCCGGAGGCGGTCGCCGGTTCGTCGGCGCTGCGTTCCGGTGTGATCGCAGCGCCTATACTGACGACCATGACCAGCCGCCCGTCGCCGAAGAACAAACGAGTCGAGTTGGGCGACCGGTCCAGGGAAGTCATCCTCGACGTCGCCACGCGACTGATGTCGGCACGTGGTTACGACGGCACCAGCATCTCGGCCATCGCCAAGGAGTCGGGCCTGCCGGCGAGTTCCATCTACTGGCACTTCTCGTCGAAGGTCGGCGTCCTGACCGCGGTCATGGACCGCGGGAACGCCCGGTTCTACGCGGAGGCCTCCCTGATGGAGATCCCGTCGGAGGGCTCCCGCTTCGACAAGCTCCTGGCGATCTTCCAGAACGGCATGAGGGCGCTGGAGCGGAACCCCGACTTCGTGCGCCTCCAGATCATCCTCATGCTCAACTCCCCCGCCGGCACCGTGAACGAAGCGGTGACGAGGATGCGCGCCCAGGCGAGGAGCGGCATGCGGTCGGCCCTGGAGCAGGCGTTCGCCGACCTCGGACCGGCGCGCGCCGAGGCCGTCGCGGCGGGCCTCGTCGAGTTCGTGGGTGCCGGCTTCGACGGTGTGTTCCTCACGCACGAAGCCGCGTCGCCGTCCACCCAGCACCTGCTGCGTCAGCTCGCCCAGGCCACGGTCGCCCTCGCGGAGGGCCTGATCGCCTCGGGGCTCGCCTCCTGCGACGACGGATCCGGTCGCTGACCGGCTCCGGTCCGTGTCCTGGCGGGCTGCTCATCGCCCGTCGGTTCACTGCCGCAGGGTCCACACCGGTCACCGCGCCGAGGGCAGCGCCCCGTTGGCATGCTTGACGCGCCGGTGCGGCCGGAAATAACCTGCATGCATGTATCGATCGTTACAGACAGATACATGGACCAACAGGTAGATGGTCGCCGGAGCCCGCCACCTTCCGGTCGGGCGGCAGCGCCGTGACGATCAGCCGCCCGGCCAGGACGAAAGGACGACTGATGAGCGCGAACGACGAAGCGCGCACTCGTGAAGAACGGTTCGCGCACGGAAAAGAGGTCCTCACCCGGATCGACGGCGAGGCCGGACTCCGGGTCGTCGAGTCCCTCTCGGACATCAACCCGGAACTCGCACACCACCTCGTCGCGTGGGGGTTCGGCGAGGTGTACGACCGGCCCGGCCTGCCCCCGCGCGACCGGCAGCTCGTCACCCTGGGGATGCTCACCGCCCTCGGCGGCTGCGAGCCCCAGCTGGAGGTCCACGTCAACGCCGCCCTGAACGTCGGCCTGCGCCCGAAGGAGATCGTCGAGGCGCTCCTGCACTCCGCGGTCTACTGCGGCATGCCGAAGGCGCTCAACGCCACGTTCGTCGCGAAGAAGGTGTTCGACGAGCGCGGGCTGCTGCCCGTGCGGAGCATGTAGCGAGACCCCTGAGACGCGTCACCGGTGCGGCGTGATCACGCCGCACCCGGCCCCCGATGGGCGCCCAATGTGTACAGTTGATGCGG